>JBAYFV010000009.1:0-27408 GCA_041666985.1 Victivallales bacterium | reverse complement strand
CAACGACCACTACGACAGTGACCACTACGACAGTGACCGGCAGGACGTAATAGGGGTGAGCAAATGGGTAGCCCGGCTCCGGCCCCTGCACGAAGAAGCGCCCGTTGATGTAGAATTTGAACGTGTCATCGCCGGTAATGTAGAGCACTGCTCTTACCGGAGATTGATCAATCGTTATCTCTTTTCGGAAATAGGTGTGGATGTTGTTTAGCCCGCCGTCAGATATCAATAGCCCTCATGACTCCGGAATATAGGTATGAATATTATTCCGGTCACCGACAGTCAGTACAGGCTTGATGTAATCCCCCACATGCGTGTCCTTGAAACGCGGATCCGTCAACCATGATGCTGAATCAAGCAAATCATCGTCCAGATGTTCAGAGGCTGAATTCATTGTAGTGTCTCCTTGTGCAGCGTTGAAATTGTTTTTGCAGAATCAACGGCGAAACTGGATTCTTGTTTTTTTATAGAATTCATTCGTGAAATTAATCTATTATGCTTCATAATCCAAGGTTGCGCCATATGTCGTTCAAGTTGACGATTTCTTTTTTCTCCATAGACTTCTGGATAGCCACGGCTGTAACGGTGCCCAGCAGCCCTTCAAGGCCTCCGCATAACGGCTTTTTTCCTGAATTCATGGTTTCATACAGGCTTTCCATTATGATTTCATCGGCTCCGCCATGACCGCCGAAGACAGTCGAAGAACTGAAGTCTTCAACGACAGCGCCGCGCCCGATTTTTTTAAGCAATATCTTTCCCGAATACCATTCCGTCTCAAGTGTCCCGCGAGTTCCGCAGATGTAAAATCCGCGTTTTTCCAATCCGGCATTCAAATTGGCATGAAAAGCAGCTCTGATCCCGTTGCGATACTCGATAATTGCCACCTGATTGTCTATAATGGTTTTCTCGCTATTGAAAGGACAAGTATCTTGCGTCGTTACATGCTGCCATTCCGAATAGGCCTTCTGACCGTTGGCATCCGGTCCGATCTTGTCAACAAGTCCGGCATTTTCCGCCTTGAAAAAGTTCAGACCGCCGAAAGAAGCCACGTTTTCAGCGATACTGCCGGTAAACCAGTTGGCAAGATCAATGTCATGACAGCACTTTTCTACAATATGGCCGCCCGAGATCTCTTTGAAACGCCGCCAGCCTTTCATAATGTGTCCACCGTGATAATGAGGGATGCATTCATCAAATTCAAAACTGATAACATCCCCAATGGCACCGTTGTCCAAAAGTTCCTTTATTTTTAAATAATGCGGAGAAAACCGTAACACGAATCCGGTCGCGAACAGTTTTCCGCTTTTGCGATGCGCATCGCACACCGCCACACAGTCCTCAATAGTCGTGGCCAATGGCTTTTCCGCAAATACATTAAGACCGGCTTCAAATGCCTTGACAATATGCTCTTTGTGCATGTTATTCGGCGAGCCAACCATAACCCAGTCAATTCCTCCCATGCTGAGAAACTCATCATACCCGGATGTATTTAAATAGTCGCCTGGAACCAGTTTGTGAAAGTTGTCCACGCATTTTGGATTTGGCTCGCAAATGGCTTTGATTTGAACCTTATCCTTCAGGTAACAGGCAAGGGTGGCAAGACGATGCCCGCAACCAACAAGCCCCACTAACGGCTTTTTTTTTGTCATTTTAAAATCCTTTCAATTATGCTGGAGTTTAGTTTTTACTTCCCGTCCGGATAAGGCAAATAAAAATACGTCAAATTCGAATTCATACTTATTGGAACATGTAATGCTTATGATTTTCTTTTGCGGATACGGATTGACCCATTCCCACTGGTAGAGAAACAGCTCCTGCCCGCCGCTTGTCTTTTTCATAAGGACATAGCGGTTGTTAAGCGTGATGAGCGCGCTGACAGGATCCGAGTTCATCCAATACACGTTATTGAATAATCGAATCGGCGCTTTTGTTGAAGTGCCGTCTTCATATTCCACTTCATAATCACCGCAGGGGAAACCGTTCGGCCATCTTGGATAAAGAACGAGCATGCGCTTGTATTTTTTCAAGATATCTGCACTCGCATTCGGTCTCTGAAATGCGGAATGCAGAAATATCAGAGACGAGCAATTTCTCCCGACTTCAATTGTTGTTGCAGGCGCATCCCCACTGATGCGAATGCAATTAACCGCCCCCGGCAACAAATCCATTTCAACGTTTCCAATGTTTTTTTCTTTTGGGAGCGCCAAAGAACCATATTTCCCAAGGCTTCCCCCCAGAAACTGATCAAAATTACAATTGGCTTTCACTTTCAGGGAAATGGGTGAAATGCCTTCCGATGCAAAAGCATTTGGACGAACCGTGTTCAGGTAGGCAGCCTCAGTCAGTTTTCCGGAACATATTTCTTCCGGGATTGAAGCATCGTCGGTGTGCTGGCCGTTCCACGCGAATTCCGCCCCATAAAGCACCGAACAATACTGTGGATAAGCCCACGAATTCTTGAACCCCCCATAGGCGACTCCATAGGAATACAGCGAAGGGCCATAACCGGTAATTCTTTTCCTTACGGACATATCTTTATATCGCCAGTGGTATGTCGCACTTCCCCAGACATCAAAGCCTTTTTCAAGAAAATACGATGCTATTTTGTCGGACGTTGCCCCCCCTGCCCACGGGGCGATGATAATATTTTTGGAGAGTTTGTCACAGTTTTTATAGTTGTCATTTTTTAATCCGCTGAGATCTGGAGTCAGCATGTCTTCAAATAACATTAGTCGCGCGCCCTTTGCATTGAGATATTTGTTCAGCTTGTCATAGCACTCGAAAAAGATCTGCGCCAAGGGTTTGCTTGCATCGTAAGGTTTAACTTCTTCTGTCGTTACCCTCTCAAACCACCACTCATCTCCAGTAAAAAGGTATTTTGCATGTGTCGCGTCCATGATTTCATCAAGGCAGGCATACAAAACCCGGTCATGTTCCGGAAGCGTGGTATCCGCATTACTCCCGTACCCCTTCAGTCTGAATTTTTCAAACCCCGTCATCCACCATGAGGCATGACCGCCAATTTGTACTTTAGGTATTATTCCAATAAAACGATCACAGCAATATTCCGTCACCGTGCGAATATCTTCCATCGTCAAAACTCGTTCAGGACCCTGCATTTCCGGCAATTTAAATTTCACCATGGGAGAGAAATCCCAAATGATGTAGTTATAATTATTGTTCACGGCGAGTTTCTGGAACAACCCGATGAAGAATTTGCTGTCGGTCGCATCTCCGCCATGAAAAGCATCCCCCCCCCCCCAATTCAATGACGGCTCAATACGGAGCGCTCTGTTCCGGTAGTCCGGCCAATCCAGAATTTCGACACACTGAACTGGCGTATCCTTTTGCACTTTCATGGGCATCTTGATCAGCTTGATGAATGTATTGCAGCCATAAAAGAGTCCGGCTTCATCGGCGGCGGTAATGCTCACCGCATTCGGCGATACTTTTAAGTGATATCCTTCCGGCTTAAGTTCTATCGTTTTTCCGTTGAATACCGTACTCTTTTCAATAGATAATCGTATTTGATTCTTGTCCGTGCCTATATCGTTATTTATGCCGTAGCGTTGTCCGACATAGCCATGGAGCATGTCTTGGAAAATAGCCGCTGTCTTTTTTGTCCTGTCCGTCGCGGCTCCATTGATTGCTATATTCCCGGGCATATCAGCCTTGAATACACCATCCTGCCAGACCACCTCTTTGGGCGTCGGATAAATAAACTTTGTTCCAAACAGACTCGTGACCTCGACGGTATTCAGGAAATTAACGCCCGCTACGATACTGTCATTGTTTTTATCGAAGACTGAAAGGTACACCGTATATACGCCAATGTTGTTTTTGACGCGGGGTATGGCAAGCGTATAGCTCCCCCCATCGTGTGAAATGACAACGGTACCTTCCTGAGTGAATTTTCCGTATTCCGCATCCGCCAACTCCGCACGCACTTTATATTCACCAGGGGCCAGTCCTTTTATGGAATAGGCGACGATGAAGTCGGATAGATTGCCACTTCCGGCGGCATCAATATCTTTTGCGGCAATAGAAGTAATATCAACAGAAAATGTTTCTGCTTTTTTCTGATTGAGCACCAGCGCGCCGAAATTAAAGGGGTCGGGGTTCCTTGACGTAGAGCTCCATATGGTTGTCGATAGTTTTTTATTTTCAAACCGCTTTTCTTTCTTGTAATTCTGCACCGCTTGGAAGCCAAATAGATTAAATTTCGGGTAATTGATGTTCAGTCCTGAAAGCGGGAAAGTGAACAGATAGGTCAATGTATTGTTATTATATGAAATATGTTTCTTGTGAGGAACATCCTTCTTGATGTTATTTATCATGCCGCAGGCCGCAGTGTCGAATTCCCGATAATAATCGAAAACTGTTCCTTTCGCATTGACGACAAACTGAATGAAATTATTGTTGTCGTTCGTTCCGTTGAAAAACAGTTCGATTGCTTCGTCCAAATAGACATCCTGATCTTTTTCGGTTATGCCGGCAATCGGAGTGTCTGCAAACGCGGCCTCCCAAAGGATATAAAGATTCATCGCGTCAAAGCCGCCGAATGCAGCGACCGGGCACGCCGCCCCGCCATTGACATCAAAGTCAAGTTTTTGCCCATGGGATTTGATTGTCTTGATCAATTCGTCTGGCGCGCCATCAGTGCCTGTAAGTGCAACAATCTCCTGCGCTTTCCTCTTTTGAATGATGGTTACTTTGCGTTCTTTTTTATATTTTGTCGGAGTTGTCATCAAGGATATCTCCCTTAAATAAAAAACAGGTGTTTCGTTATTGACAAAATAGTCCGGCTTCATCCAAATATTTACTGATCTGATTTTGTTCCAATCATATGTTTTTTTACAATGTCCTTCATTTACCGTATATTCCGTCTGATCCTTTTTTAAGAAAACTCTGCAATGAAGTTCAGCGCCGCCCTCAAAAGATATAAGACCCAGTATTGGTTTGGGCGTTTCCTCGCCATACGCGATTTTAAATTTTAATCCACGAACATCTTCTCCCTGCAGATTGTTAAATGTGTCGGGAGGAATGCTAACAATCTGTGATATGCCTATGCCTTTTTTTCCGCCATTATACTGAAACTTAATCCACCGGCCGCCATCGCGTGTCTCATCGGATGTGATGGGCATAATATCACTGTCCTTTATCCAATGGGCAGTGCGATTCGCAATGCTCGCGGCCGGCGATTTTTCCGAATCAAAAATTACTATCTCCCTGGCCTGGGCGACGACATGACAGGCGATACAGATCCCGACGGAAAATAACAGTGACAATTTGCTTTTCATTTTTATTTATGTCCTTCCTTAATTGAAATGTTTCGAACCAAATAAGAATCGCTATTCATTTAGATGCGTTTGTCATGGTTGCAAGTGGCGTATACCCTCAATTCATGCAGGCAGACCGGGCCAGGCTTAAATCGCAGCCGCACTGCAGTAGCCACATGTTCTTCAAATATCCTGAGTACAAAATTTTCGCCGGCCTCCAATTTCCTGTATTTTTCATCCGCATACAACAAATTCCACACACCAGTGCAGTCCATATACTCAACCATGATTGATTCGGGCTGCATATCGGTTAATCCGGTATGGTTGAATAATAGATGTTTCTGGCTTAAACCGGCAGACCAATTATCCCTTTTAAACGTGATCATTTTAAGGGCGTATTGATGATGAAAATCTAACTGTATCCAGGGGTGTTGGTCAGATACCTCCGAAACCCATTTACGTGTAACTATATCCGAAAACGGCATCCTGGACCATTCACTATCATCCACCTCCGAATCCGCTTTAGGTGTAACATCTCTTGTTTCAAATAACGCGAAATCATCCTGCATACCACTTCCTACGTCCTGCGATGAAACCGTTAGATTGCCTCGTTCTTTACCCGTCACAAGTTCATAAAAGTCATGGAAGGGAATTTGTAATCTTCTGAAGGTCTTGAGTGGAACTAAACTGGCGGAATAATTTCCCAAATGTCCCATGCGGTTCAGATACCCCATGGAGCGGTTGACCACCTCGTTGATACCATACTCCTGAAAGTCATCCATGATATCGGTGAGCATCTGGTTGGCCAGGCCACAATTGAAACTACGAATGACTGTCTGCACCCAGTCAAAAGGGGCGGCCCAAAAGCCGCCATTCTGATATGTTTCGGGGAGGCAGTCGGCATCATCCCAGTAGTTCGGCTTCAGCAGATGCCGTACCTGTCCCCTGAATACACACAAGTTATAGTTGCCAATCAGCCATCCTCCAATTTCCTGTTTCTCGATCTCAGAGCTCTGCTCTATGTATACCGAAAAGGCGCTTCCCCATACACTGGGTTTTACATTCACATGCCGTTGACCGGTCGGAGAGAAGCAGGAGAGGTAAAACTCCCGGTTGTTGTACAGCATCTTCAACCCGGATTGAACACGGGCGCTCTCTCTATCCCAGTATTCCCGATGGTCGTACATTCTGCCCTTGTCAAACAGCAGACTGAGCTTTTTGGAAGCCTCATAGTATAGCAACGAGCAGAACAGGTCGCAGCCATCAATGTTGATGGTATCGTTGAAACCATACATTTTTTTGCCATCATAGCGCGAGCACACCAGGTGGACAACCGGATGCAGCGGTAAAAACGCCATAGCCCTCTCAAAAGCAGCATAGTGCTTCAGGAAAAATGTCATATCTCCGCTCCGCTCCACATACAGATACAGTAAGTTGACTAGGAATTGGCTGTTGTCAAAAAGCCAGTTTACCGTTTTACCGTCTATATATACGCAATTGGGAATTCTACCGTCGGAGCCCTGTGCTCGCAAAAACAGTTCAATCTCCCCTCTAATCTCATCGGGCGTTAGCAAATCGCCGCATGCGTCAGCCATATAGAAAAAATCTCGAGGATATGTCCTGTTATTGTAAAGTTCATTATATCCGGGCGTCCATATCCGGGCTCCATTGTATGCTGTATGTCCCGACAGACTCAGAATCTCCTTGGCTTTAGTCCGTAACCATGAATAGTTCATCTCCATTTGCTTTTGTAACGTAACTCGAATGTTCTTCTGTAAATTAACAATCATATTTCATCCCTCCTTGATTTCAGATTCCAGCAAGACACACGAAGCGATTCCATCCACATAGTCAAGTGTTTAGTTTCTTCAGACTGTATGCGTACCGTTCGTTCCCCGTGGGGGAGGATTGAAAATTCGTTGTCTTGTATATCAATGAACGCATAATCCGCCCTATCTCCATCCAAGTGGCAAAAGAGGGCGGGATACTGGCATTTATTGCGGATTACTACATCCCATTCATAATGATTTACGGGTCTTTTCTCCACCGTAAGCGTTGTTGCAGGCCAACTCAGCAGTCGGCGAAAGCAATGTTTCGTTGAGGAATGAGCAGTGCAATAATACTGGCTTTGTGAATAAATACGTCCATTTCCGTCAGTGATTTCGCAGAATATGAGCCATACATCGTCAAAATCCACCGGTATCTGCCATCGAAGTGATTCGCAACAGATGGATGCATCGTCCGGAATGGTCACCATTTGACGCAATGTGTATAGTATCCGTCCATTTCCGTCTATCATTTTCGCGGAAACACGTATATCTGGGAGTGTTTCATGCGTATCATTGGTGCAGTGAAGTTCAGCTTCAAACCATTCGCCAGGTTTCCATTTTATGCGGTTCATGCGTAGTGATACATGAACTTTTTCGTATGCTTTTTTGAGAAACCAGTAACTGTACTTTGGCGCACCGTACCAATCAATGATGCAATTGCCTGCGGCATTCGGCCATGCTTCAATGAATTGCCAGACCGAGGTTCCCGTTTTATCATACTTTTGACGTCTGAACTCTTCTACCCCATAAGCCATGATTTGCGCACGGCTGAATTGAGCGGCTTCCACATACATGGAAAGCTCTTGTATATCGCCAAACAATGTATGCGTCCCAGCATGATCCAGCCAGTTCCATTTTGCATATCCCCAGTTGGAGTACACATTATGGGCTATCCACGAATCCGATGGTTTATCGGGATTAAAATGATTGATCTCCTCCGGTGGAATGATTCGATGAATGCACGACAGATTGGCTACGGCAGCGCAATTTCCTTCGGTAGACAATTGGATGCCTGTCCCATTGGCTGTTGCATAATCGTCGTCTATGCTATATCGGTAGGGTGTAATGTAATGAGCTTCACCCATCCCCGAGCATGGGGAGCTTGATGACACCATACGATCAGGATCATGCGATGCTATGACAAATGCGGCTAGGGTCTCTGCCTTAGATGAACGATAACTTTCCAATTCGTTCCCAGTAGTCCAAAGTACAATGCAAACATGGTTTCTTCTTTTTTTCACGAAATCGGAGCCATCCTGCAATATCATCTGGTACATTTTCTGATTGTCGTAGTTATCATTAGCCAAGAAGAAATCGTGCAAAACCATCAATCCATATCTGTCGCACAGATCATAGAATGTTTTTGGTTCGGGGATACCTCCCCCCCACCAGCGAATGGTGTTGAAATTGGCGGCTTTCGCCATCTTGAGGAAGTAATCATATCGCACAGGATCGTTGATATAAAATAGGTCTATAGGGGGCCATCCGCCACCTTTAATGTATATATTCATGTTGTTGATTCGCAGCAACGCAGGCACTGCATATTCATCGGAATTTCGTATCCACTCAACCTTTCGGATACCGAAAGTTGTCCCTGATAAGTCAGACATCTCATGATTAATGGATATCTCGGCCTCCACATGATACAGGGGCTGGTCACCATGCCCATTCGGCCACCACAATGCGGGATTTTTCACAGATATATATTGTTTCTCTGCAGTAGTGCCTACTCTGAGATTAAGAGGTTTTTCTTCTGAATACAGGCATCCTCCCAGCGGATCCAGCAGACGGATACGAATCATGGCTTCTGTGGGCTTACGGGTCAGGAGCTCAACTGCAATCTCTACTTTTGCCTCGTCCATCACATCGTTAAGGCTGGTTCGTACATGGACATCCGTGATTGCAATCCCACGATGCATTTTAAGGAACACATCATCGCTGATACCAAGAGTGCATACCGCCGGTGTGCAGTCTGTCAATTGGTTCTTGAGTATTTGCGAACGGGAGGTCTCGGCCCTATCCGGAGGGAATGGATAGATTTTCACCAGCAAGTGATTGGCTGCATCAGACCGCAATACATCCTGTACTTCTAATTCAAAAGATGAAAAATGTCCCTCGTGGGAGCCGACATAAGCGCCGTTGACAAACACATCGCAACGGTAATCCACCGCCGTAAAGCAAAGATTGACATACTGGTCATGCCATTGAGGAGAGACACTGAACTCTCGATAAAACCAAGTGAATTTGCCGATGGTTGCATCCTGTCCTCCAATTATATTCAGTCCATAAAATATGTCTTTTGGAAGCAATCCGCTTTCAATCATTGCGGACTGTACTGAGCCCGGCACTGTGCAGTTTCGCCAAGAGTCGCTCTCTCTTTGTCGAGCAACTTCTGATGCTTCTTGTTCCACCTCGTGCCTGTCAACGGGATTGGATAGCCTACGATATTTCTTTTTCCGTATGACGGATCCGCTGTATTCTGTGTCATAGTCTAGATATTCCTGTTCCTTATACAGATCAGTCGATGTACTCTCTCTGATTTGCATAAATTTCCAGTTCGAACCATTAAGATAGACATAATGATCCATTCTATCCGACTGCGGAGTAAAATCGACGGGTATATAATCAGACATATTCATTCCTTTCTTTCTTACGGATTCACGCTATCGCGCCAGGTCGGGCGCAGACGTGAATCATCAAAAAAATTATAGCCTTTTACTTGGTCGACGTGTCCATCCACGAACAAGACATTCTGCATCCCGTCGTGACGGGCAATAGCCGGCATTACGCGTTCCATCCATATTGTCTGATTGTCCAGATATGCTCCAGTCGGACAAAATGATTGGAAATAGCAGTCCAGAGCCAATCCCGTGATTTCGGGGCTTTTTAATCTTTTGATGGCTCCGTACAGTTCATATCGTGAAAAAACATAATAATTACCACCGTATGAACGGTAGTATAAATTGCTTGTTTCCGCAGGACACTGGAAAACATTCGCCTGTTTCCTCAATATAAGCGACGGGTATTCATATGCCCTCGCAACTCCCAAATTATCGTTTTCGACCAGATAAGGAGTCAAACAGATGATATAAGCCACACCTGCTGATCCATCGGTTATACCACTTCCTTCCGGATAACTTCCTGTATGCATGACACCATCATAATCGTTGAGATACATCGCTACGACCGCGCCTTGCTGTTTCATGTTTCCCGAACAAACAATAAGTTTCGCCTTGTCCTTGGCGACCTTCAATACCGGCAGGAGCATCCCGGCGAGAATAGAGATGATGGCGATCACGATCAGCAGTTCGACGAGGGTGAATTTCCTGACTTTACTGGACGACACTTTCAGGATTCTTTTTTTCCGTTTCATACGATCCATCTCCTTTCCGAGTGTATTGTCGATTTCGTATTTGTGTTAATTATACCATAAGCATATATTGCAGTAAATGACCAAAACGATTAATTACTTGCTGTTTATGATTAAAACATTACTTTCCCAGATGAAGTCCTTGCCGCTCCCGGTCAACTATTTCTCCGGAATCAGGATTGGGGATGGAGTGGGGTTGCCTGACAACCTGCTGATTTTCCAAAGATGCGGATTTTCCAATCAGGGAGCCAACATCCACCATCGCTTTCTGCTCTCCATAAATCTGGGTGAGCCCTGCGGACTTGTCGTGGACGGGATCCGTTTTACAATGTTGCCAGGACAGGCAACGCTTATCTATCCATGCCAGCACCACCTGTTCATCCATGATCAGACGGGGATAGCCAGGCTGATGATCTCCTTTGAAATCGAGAAGACATCCCTGATGCTTCCTCCGCAAACCCGGATATTTTCAATTGGTCCCGAGGAGCACTCCATCATTTCAATGCTCCTCAAGTCCTATTTGGAGGAGCGGGATGCACTGTCATGCTCCCTGCTCATATCTCTATTGCTAAGGACGCTCCAACGGCAGCCGCACCTTAACGCAAGAAGCCTTCCGGCACACCAGCACGCCAAGCTCATCGACGAAGTGATTGGCTTCATTCAACGGCATCTGGATGAATCATTAAGCATTCCCAAACTGGCACGGCAGTTCAATATTTCCGCCAGTCATCTCAGACTCCGTTTCCGGCAGGATCTGGGGATAAGCCTTGGACGGTATTTGACCGAATTCCGGCTCAACAGGGCAATGGGCTATCTTGGCGAATGCGACATGAATGTGAAGGAAGTAGCGGCGAAATGCGGATACAGCTCCATCTACTCCTTCGGGCACACCTTTAAAAAACATGTAGGATCTTCTCCTGTCAAGTATCGGCGGAATTGCAGGAAAACAAGTAAAATCCCCGTCTGATGAAATGCGAGAAAGTGAAAACCTTTTTCAAAAAGTTTTTGCTCTCGCCCCAAATCCCCATACTTTTGCAATTGGCTCAATCATCCGTTCTTCGTCAGGATTCTTCCCTTAGGCAGGCGTCTGGTGAAGCCGAGACCGTCGAATTTTTCGAGTATGGCGACTGACATGTTCCTGCTGGCGCCCGTCGCCTCTTTGAAATCGCCGACCTCGAGAATCCCTTTTCCCGCGATTATATCGGCAATCTTTTTCCGGCATTCCTCGAATGTCTTACCGCTGATCAGGTGATTTCCGATGACGACTATCGCCTTTTCATCAAGAAGCATCTTTATCACGGCCTTGAGTTCAGGTTCCGTAATCGCCCCCGTCTCAATTATCGTCCCGTGCGCCACGCAGTTTATACCGGACTTCTCAACCAGTTCCAGGAGTTTGTCTTTTAATTGCATTACTCTGGAGCTGGCAGCTGGAGTAAAGGATTTCAAGGCGATTTTATCATTGATAATTTTAATTTCGGAACTTGGTTCCGAAATTAAAATTTCTACAAGCTTTGCGAAATTCGCAGATTTAATGTTGAAAGTCCTGCAGAAAGTCTCGGCGTTCATTCCGGAAATCTGTTTCTGATTCTTATGGAAGAGGGCAAGCCCTCCTTTCACCAACTTAATAAGCTCGGAAATCCTCGGAAGGACAAGATATGTGCCTCCACCTAGATCCGCGAGGAATGAGCCGTTTGGCGGAGTACTTGTATTGTTTTCAGATCCCTCTTTAACGGAGCGCGGGTTTTCCAACCCGCGAGTTGGCGGACAAGAATGTCCGCCCTCCTTTATTTTTGAATCCAATTTGTTCTTTAATCCATGTATAAGCTCTGCTGCGTCCTGTGGTGTCAGGCCGGTCAGTCTTACGGCCTCGGCATGTTCCAGAAGGCAGTCGGGGGCGCACATTGCTTCAGCTTCGAAGAATTTGTTGGCCCGTACGTGTTCCATTGCGGCAGCGAGCCTGTCAGGCATGGATTTGCTGAACGGCTTTTCGGAACTGGAGACAACTGTTCCGCCGCCGATTGTCGTGGAAGGCGAAAGTCGGCGCAGGACAAACCTGTCGCCGGATGCAATGGTCGTTTCCTCGTCGAACTTGAGCCTTGCCGCCGCCGTAGCTCCGGGTTCGATAACGTTTTTCCCGAAGAGCGAAACCTTGGCGTTTACTTCCGAAGTGCCAGCATGGAATTTGAACCCGGTATTGTTTTTTATCGGACAGTCCCTGCTGATGTTCAGGAGTTCCACGGTTGCGAATTTCGCAGGCCGGAAATATCCCGGTGTCGCAATTGTCATTCCACGTGAAATCTCCTCGGCCGGAATGTCCCTGAGGTTTATCGCGGAGCATAGGCTTGCATATGTCGTGTCGGTATTGTGCCTGTAATTCTGAATTGACTTGACCGCCGTTATTTTACCCGATGGCAGCAGCTCCAGTTCATCGCCGGTCTTTATTTTTCCGGACAGCGGAATACCTGAGACAACTGTTCCAAACCCCTTGACGGGAAAAACTCTCTCGATGTTCATCCTGAATGCGCGGTTGTCGGTTTCCCTCGTGACGGATGAAACCATTTTGTCGAGTTCCGCCCTTATTTCCGCAATGCCTTCGAAGGTTATGTTTGAAACCGGAATAACTGGGGAATTCCCGTAGCCGTGTTCCTCTAAAAAGCAGGCGATTTCATTTTTCGCAGTTTCAAGAGTCGCCGAATCGACAAGATCGGTTTTTGTGAGGGCCACCATCAGACGGGGAGAACGCAGGAGCCTGATGATCTGCATGTGTTCCGAAGTCTGCGGCATGATCCCGTCGTCTGCGGCGATTACGAGTATGAGAATGTCAATGGAGGCGGCTCCGGCAACCATGTTCCTGATGAAATCAATATGCCCGGGAACGTCAATTATCCCGACGACCCTGTTGCCGGGAAGAAGGCAGGGGGCGAACCCGAGATTTATGCTCATCCCGCGCTCTTTCTCCTCCTTGAGACGGTCGGTGTCGCATCCGGTAAGAAGTTTTACCAGGCTTGTCTTGCCGTGATCGACATGACCGGCGGTTCCGGCTACAATCGGCGGCATTTCAGGTGTTTTGATTACGGGCATAAAGTTTTTCTACTGTTAAATTGCAGTTTACAATTCACTTGATTGCAAAATTCATACAATTGAGTTGATTTCTTAGGTTGGAGTACAAGCTTTAGCCTGAGTCTTGTCGGAGCGCCTCACGGCTTTCGGATTCATTTCCTGATCCACTTGCTTTCCTTGATTTCCACTTGGAACGGACCGGATTCGAGAACCGGCCTGAGTGTGAATTCGCCCTTGATGTTTTTCGGTACTCCGCCGGAATACCTGCATGTTCCCCCTCAACCATACTCAAAGTTTTTCTCAAAGACAACAGTCCCGCCGGAATCTACAAGCTGGAATTTCGGGGATTTGCTGCCGGAACCGTCGGAAATGGAAACGGAATTTCCGTCACTGTCCTTCAATTCGAAGTCGAAAACATCTTTTCCGCCTTTGTTGGAGGATGCGACTTTCGCAATGAAGGGAGGCGCTGTTTCCATCTCCACGGGTTTGTCCCTGGAAACAGTGATGTTTGAATATTTATTGTAAAGGGAGACGGACAGCGTCCAATCCTTTCCGTCGGAACCTTTCTCAGTTATTGACAAATTGGAAAGGGAATACTTTCCGGAGGGTAATTTAATCCTCCCGTCAGTTCCCGATGATTTCATGGACGAGAAATTTTTTATTTCATATGCGGTTATTGTCGCGTTTTTTCCGCAGGAAAGCACTATCTCGCCGGTTTCACCCTGGTACTGTTCCGGTTTGAAATCCACTGTCTTGAAAGAACCCCCGACCTTTTTGTAAGTGCTGTACGAGAAATAGGCCAAAGCCAAAAAGGCGGTGCTGAAAACCAGTATGCACCATAGCGAGGCAGTGACAATCAGATACGCGCCTTTCTTGTTTTCCTTCCTGATTATCTTGTAAATGCCGTAGATAAACAGGGGAATCCATAATGTGAGCGCGGCAATGATCAAGACAGCGTATGTGATATTCATAGTCTATCCTTATTAAAATTTTTCTGTTCAGAAAAATTATCTGAACAGGTGATGATTTCAAGAAGATGCTTCTCTAGATACTCATAGTCGTCATCCATCAGTGTTCGCATGTCGAACACCAGCGAATTGTCATTGATGCGGCAGAAAACCGCAGGGATGTTGTTCCTCAGTTTTCTTGATGTGTTTTCGGCGAAGTCGTCATTGCCCGGCTGCGAAATTCGCAGTATTGCGGAGGGAACGCCCTCGTCAGGGATTGCGCCGCTGCCGACATAGGCGAAATCCTTTTCTGCCGCCGCCCGGATGTTTTTCATTCCGGAAAATCTGACGGCAAGTTTTTCCGCCCGCCTGTTCAAAGTTTTCATGTCTGTGGAAAGCATCTTGTACAGGGGGATGTTTTCCCTGCAAGTCCCGTTGATGAAATGGACAAGGGTGGCTTCAAGTGCGGCGATGGTCATCTTGCCCGTTCTGAACATCCGGGCGAAGGGGTTTTTCCTTATTCCCTCAATGATCTCCCTCTTGCCGCAGATTATTCCGGATTGGGGGCCGCAGATGAGTTTGTCTCCGCTGAAGCAGACGACATCGGCGCCGGCCGCAAGTGAATCGGCGACCAGCGGTTCGTCCGGCAGTCCGAACTGTGAAAGTGAGACAAGTGCTCCGCTTCCGAGATCGTCAATTAGCGGAATTCCGGGATGCCTGTCAAGGAGCTTGCGAAGTTCGCAAACCTCCGGAGTTCCTGTGAAACCCCTGACCCGGTAATTGGAAGTGTGCACGTGAATGACCGCTCCCGTATTCTCATTGACCGCCTTCTCGTAATCCTTCAGATGTGTGCGGTTTGTCGTGCCGATTTCCCTGATGACGGCCCCGCTTTTCTCCATGACGTCGGGCATGCGGAACTCTCCGCCTATTTCTATGAGCTGACCGCGGCTTATTATGACCTCCCTGCCTTCGGCGAGAGTATTGAGGATGAGCATTGTGGCTGCGGCATTGTTGTTTACGACGGTGGCGGCCTCGCACCCTGTAAGCTCGACGAGCATCTTCTCTGTTTTCTCCTCGCGGAGGGAACGCTTTCCGGATCCGAGATCCGTCTGGAGTATTGAATATCCGGAGAATATCCTCATCTGCTCGACGGCTTCGTCGCAGAACGGAGCCCTTCCCAGTCCGGTGTGAAGAAGAATCCCGGTTGCGTTGACCGCCTTTCGTCCGTCGGGTGAAATCATCCTGCGGATTTTCTTTTCGGCGGCTGACACGATTTCCTTTTCGGACGGGACAGCCGAAATCCTCCCCTTCAATATCTTCTCCCTTGTTTCGGCGACGATTTCCCGCAGGGAAAGCTTTGCCATGCCGATACCGAACTTCCTCCTGAGTCCGGCAACGGCAGTTTTTTCCAGGAGCACCCCGAGTTGCGGGAGGCTTTTCAAAAGATTTTCCCTGTTGTTCTTCATTTTATCTCCAGAGGTAATTTCAAAACTACCCTGAGCCGATTCAAAACTAACGGAGGGCGGACTTTCCAGTCCGCCGCTTGAGTTAGACTTCCGCGGGTAAGAAAACCCGCGCTCCTTTAAATTTGAGTTTTGAAATCGGCTCTCCAGAATGGGTAAGCCGAGTTTTCTCATGTCGCTGTCATAATGAGTATACTCCGAAATGCCCTTTTTGCTTGCAGGTTGCTGCAATATAGGCGTCGCCAATATCTGTATTTCTTTCCTTCAGGGTTTCAAGGCGGGAAATTATCAAGGATTTGTCTCTTGTTGAACACTTTCATCAGCATGGCGCTCTCCTGTTTCATTTGTCGTACTTACCTGTATAACCTGAGTTCCCGAAAGTCAAATAATCCTGGGGAAAAAGCAGCCCAGGTTCATGGTTGTACAGATGTTACCGGTTGTATGGTGCTCAAATTTCTTGTTTCATGGAGTATTTATATGAATCAAGGTATATATTTTGTCGGAGGTGTTAGGGAGCTGGGTCTCCTCACAATCTTCAAAATTGTCGCTGATCCGAAAGGGTCTGGGTGGGTTCGATTCCCATACACCTCCGCCAGATTTCAGTTTTAAGTTTCAGGGTTTAAGTTTTAAGCGGAGAATTTTTTCTTGTGAACATTAAACTCTTTCCTGCTTAAAACCTAAAACTTAACACTTGGAATTAAAAAAACGGAATTTTCACAAAGATAGTGGCTTATGAACAAAGAACAGTCTGAGAAGAGAAAGAAGATAATGTCCAGGTCTATAATGCTTGGCCATTGCGTATGCGATCCGCGCAAGCCTTGCCCGTGTCCCAACTTCATGGGATTTGATGTCTGCGAGTGCGCCGGAGAGAAGCTCCGGTCTGCGAAATCCGCAGGAAAGATAAAGCTCACCGAATATGTCAAGAGTGCCGGATGCGCCTCAAAAATAGCCAAGAAAGATCTGTTCGAGATGCTGAAAGGCCTTCCCGAACTCAACGACAGGAGAGTGCTTCTCGGATCCAATGCGGGAGACGATGCGGGGGTCGTTGTATTTCCCGGAGATTCAAGACAGGCAATGGTGCTGACTGTTGACGTTTTTGCCCCTTCCGTAGACGATCCATACGTTTTTGGGCAGATATCCGCGGCCAATTCGGTTAGCGACATTTATGCGATGGGGGCGAAACCCTGGTGCGCCCTTTCCATTGTCGGCTTTTCCCCGAATCTGCTTCCGGGCGGCGTGATGAGGGAGATTCTCCGCGGAGGAATAGACAAGATGAAGGAGGCCGGCATACCGGTGGTCGGCGGACACAGTATCAACGACGAGAATGTCAAATGCGGGTTCGCGGTCATAGGTTACTGCGGGAGGGATAAGTTTGTCAGGAATGCAGGGGCGGAGCCGGGTGATGCGATAGTCCTGACGAAGCCGCTGGGTGTGGGGATTGCGGCGTTTGCCGGACAGATCGGGCAGGCGGACGATAAGACGTTGAAGCAGATTGCCGATTCGATGAAGGCGCTGAACAGGACGGCTTCGGAACTTATGTTGAAGCATGGTGTTCATGCGGCGACCGATGTGACAGGCTACAGCCTCCTCGGGCATATGAGCGAGATAGTGAAGAACAGCAAGGTCGGGGTTGAAATGGATTTTGATGCCGTCCCGCTGTTTTCCGGCATCGGGGAACTGGCGAGAAAGGGGATATGTCCGGGTGCGGTTGAAAGAAACCGGGAGGCGGTCCCCCCGTCTATTTTAGATCTTGCCGGATTGTCGGAACCCCAGCAGAACATCCTTTTCTGCCCTGAAACTTCGGGCGGGCTTCTTGTTTTCCTGCCTGAAAAGGAAGCGGGGGAATATGTCTGCGAACTTCGCAGAAGGGGAATCATGGATTCCGCAATCATAGGAAGGGTCGCCGGCAGGTCGGCGACAGGTTTTATCAGGGCGCATTCAAAGAACAAATCTGATTTTGAACCGTTGAAATTCAGACTGGAGAAAGATATGAAAAAGAGAAATGGGATTCCGAAGGAGACCGCATGCTGTGCGGCTGAAGGCGGAAAAGCGTCAACGGCGGCCAATCTGCCGCCGCAGTCGGCTTCCAATGCTTTCGCCTCGTACATGGAGGCGGTAATGGCACCGGGCGCCATTGATAAAAAGCACAAGAGACTTATGGCTCTTGCCCTGTCTGTGGCGACCAAGTGCGAGCCGTGCATCGGGATTAACACCGATGGCGCCAGGGCGGCCGGTGCGACGGACGCCGAAATATCGGAGTCGGTCGCAATCGGAATAGCCTTCGGCGGCGCGCCCACCGCGATGTTCTACAACACGGTCAAGGACAATTAGGAGCCGTAAAGAAATAAACATGAAGAGAAGCAATTTCAATCTGGATGATGTGCAGAAGGTTTACGACGGACCCGGGGGAAAGCTGTGGGAGCTTGTGATGGGTGAGCAGATCCATGTCGGCGGCTGGAAAAGTTCGAATCAGCTTGCCGGGAGGGCCGGGATAAAAAAAGGAATGAAAGTCATCGACCTCTGTTCGGCACTGGGGGCAGGTCTCAGATTTCTCGTCGTGAATTATGATGTCACTGGCTTCGGCCTTGACGGTACAAGACATATGGTTGACGAGGCCAGGAAAAGAGTTGAAGCAGATGGCTTGTCGGGAAAAATAGACATGAAGCTGGGCGATGTGACGGATATTCCCTGGCCGGACGAGACATTTGATGTTGTCTGGGGCGAGGACGCCTGGTGTTATGTCGTTGATAAAAACAAACTCATAAAAGAAGCCCTCAGAGTTCTCAGACCCGGCGGGAAAATAGCCTTTACCGACTGGATTGAAGCTGCCGGCGGGCTTGCCGACGAAGAGGCTGAAAGAATAAACGCATTCATGAAATTCCCCTATATGGAAAGCCGGAAGGGATATGAGGCAATCCTCAAAGAAGCCGGATTCGAAATTGAAATCTCCGAGGATCTGACTGCGGATTTCGCAGATCATATCGAGTTGTACATCAAAATGCTTGCGGAACAGCTGACTTTCGACGCGCTGAGGATAATCGGGAATGATCTCAATCTTTTCCAGGCGATGGGGAAAGAGATGGCGTTCATGCTGGAAATGGCGCGCAGAAACAAGTTCGGCAGATGTCGGGTCATTGCCTTGAAACAGTAATTTGTGTTTTTCAAATTTTTCACTTTGTGAAAAATTTATAAAGTAATATTAAGATGCCTTCAGATAAAACTGAAAAGAATATTGATGGTTTTCTTGTCGCTGAAATCTCAGCGATAAGAAAATATCGCGAAAATGGAGGACTTGTAAGCGGGTGTCTCTGCCGGCATTTTCCGCCTGAGATTTTGGCCGGGTTCGGACTCTGGCCGCTAAGACTCGCCTCCGGCGCTGATTTCAATTCGGAGAGGAGAGGGGGGCAGATTATCCGTCCTGACGCCTGTTCCTACTGCAAATCGGTAATCGGCTGTTTTAAATCGAAAACGGGATTGCACGGGATGACGGATCTTCTTGTCGGTGTCATTACCTGCGATATGATGCGCAGGACGATTGACACCGTGGAGGCTGAAACAGGAATGCCGGTTTTCAGGGTCAATATGCCGGCAACAAGGAGCGCCAACGCGGAATCATATTTTGTCATGGAGGTTGGCAGGGCGGTTGAGGAGCTGGAGCGGTTTCTGCACAGGAGTTTTGACGCCGCCAAATGCATCGCCTGTTTCAATGCCAGGAAGAAGATATCCGGAATTCTCGGGGATATTGTCGCCAACAGTAAGCTGCCTCCGGTTCTGACGCACAAACTCTTCCACCTGTTCAGCATTGCCCGTCCCGAAGAAATGCTTCTTTTCCTGGGAAATCTTAAATTGAAAAAAGCATCAGCGGGAAAATGCAGGAAGGTTGTTCTAACCGGATCAGCCCTCTGTCTTGAAGATGTTTTCCTGACTGGACTTCTTCAGGAGAAGGGGGTATCCGTGGTTCCGTTTTACTGCACCGGTCTTGGCGCAACAGAAATTTACAAATCTGGAAAGAACATGAAGTTTCAAGGCGGGGATGTCGTAGAAGGCCTTGCGCTTCTGTCTTTCAATTCCAATATCTGCATCCGGCAGAGGCCCAACATTGCAGTTTATGACAGGCTCAGGGAAATAATAAGATCGGAAAAATGTGACGGGGTAATTCTGAAAAGTCTTAAATTCTGTGACCTGTGGTTCACTGAAAAGGAGAGGATGAAGCAGGAGCTTGGAGTTCCGGTGCTTGTCCTTGACACCACATATTCCGGTTCCGAGAGGGAAAGAATCAGGAACCGCGTTGAGCCCTTTCTGGAGATGATATAGTTTTCCATTCAATTTAATGGAAAACTGTATCTGTCATTCTGCGGACTGTTGTGTAAAGGACTGGATCATGATTATCTGCCTGTGTCCGCAATTCGGGCATAGCCAGTCCAGGACATACGGATTGTCCACTGTGGGGGTGAGGATGGTTTTGTTCTCGTTTTCGAAGCTGCACAAGGAGCACTTGATCCTGTAAGTTGTTTTCTGCGTGTCGGCCTTGACGATTCCGGCGCTGGTGGCCTTCAATTGCAACTGTCCGACCGCAGCTTCCCCGGTTGTCCCTTTTGGAATGCCGTAGCATCCGCTCAATGCGGACATAAGTCCGGCGGAAAGCAGGGAGAACAAGATTATTTCGAGTGTGTTTTTCAGCTTCATTTTCATTTCTCCTTAAAATTTTCACTTATAGCTTTTCATTGATTGTAAGATAACCTGCGACACGCCTGTTTGAAAGAGGTTTCCTCGGGTAATTATTCCTTGGTTTGCTTGACTTATGTTCCACCTATGATTACCTTGCGAACCGAATATGTGAAAATAAAATCCTGTCCTGTCAGGGTAATATTGTGTTTTCAAACAGGAGGCATTTTTTTATTTCTAAAATGACATGGACAAGGCAATTAAAAGTTTTATCGTCCTTTCCCTCTTGTTTTTTATCTTATCTTTGCTTCTTGAGGTAAAAAACAAAGATGTAGATTTCATCTTTCCAACATATCCTCTTGCCACTTATTCTGATTCCAAGTTGCAGCATGTTACCAGAATGATTCTCTCTCCCAATCAGGAATACAGGGTATATGCCCGTGAGGTGGTGCTGCAGGACACTACAGATATTTCGACCTACCGGAACACTCAGCGTTATACGACTTCATATGCAATCAGGGGCGATCTGTCTCTCTGGTGCTCTTTAAATATGGCAAGAGCGCCATCTGCACAGGATCGCAATATTTGGCTTCTTTGCCCCATATATGGAAAAGACCTCCGGTTTCTTCCCTATTTGTTTTTGGTGTTTTCATTTATTGGCGTATTCATATTGCTTTATCGGAAAATTGAGCAACCTGCAGGAAGGCTCATAAGCTATTGTGGCATATTTTTCATGATGTGGATTTGGTTGATGTTGTTTATTTTTTACTTCAATGGATTTTATATAATTTACGGGATAGATCCGGATCAGTTTATTAACATGGCAAAGGAATGGTTGCAGTTTGAACGCCATACGAGGATATGTAATTCCATAGGCGCAGCATTTCTTTACATGCCGTTTATTTTGCTATGCAAGCCGGATGATTTTTTTGACATTGCCATTTTATTTTCCATTTTCAATTTTATTTTTTCGGGAGCCGGTTCCCTGCTTCTGATTATATTCATCTCCAGAGCCATCAACGAATCCAACAACAAGGCCGTAAACATTACCGCCAGCCTCGCTGTGATAATGCCATTCACTGCTTGGGTATTAAGGCAGGAAGGCCCATGGAATCCTGATTTCTGGGGGAAGACCCTTTTCTTAATAAGGAATGATCATCCATACTCCATGATTTTTTATAATAAATCATTGTTGTTTGCCTGGAATGGGATGAGCGACAATATCGCGGTTTTTTTTATGTTGCTCGGGATGTTTTTGCTATTGTACTTAAGGTTTTCATTCAAGAGATATTTCCTGCTTGGCCTTGTTCTTGGCTTTTCAATGTGTGTCAGATATGGCAGTTTTACTATTCTTCCGGCAGTTTTCCTATACGACATAATAAGTCTTTACCAGTCCAGAATAAGATTTACAAGAATCATTCAATATTATATTGTTTTCGCGATTTCCGGACTGTTGGCGTTTTCTCCGCAACTGATTGATAATCTTATCGTCAACGGAAGCTTTTTTGCCCCTTCAGTTATGAGCTCTTTGTATCGTGGAGAGGAAAGGATTTCCAATTTGATGTCGGTTTCAAATCTGTTTCTCGGGTATTTCTTTTTCTTGAAAGTTCACTTTAAGATATGCCTGCTATACACCATCTTCCTGTTTGTTTTGAAAGACAGGAAGCTCTCTTTTTGGCTTTGGCTGTGGATTGTTGCTCCTTTGACATTCTATTCTTCTTTAAACTTTAACAGCCATTCTGAAATTCGATATATAATTATAATCTTCCCTGCATTATACCTGATAATTGGAAAGGTTTTGGGAGATTTCAGTCTCAGGGAAATCACTTTGGTTTCGCTTGCTATCCTCCCCAGTTTGATTTTCGCATCCCCGGAATCAACAATTGGGTTAAATCCATTGAACATCCCATATTGGCTGCATGTTGTAATCCCCTTTATTTCCTGCTTGTTCATCTTGTGCATGGTCTACCTTGAAATGGTATCTGTTAAAAAGGGTTTAATCTTTGTGATATATTTCGCGCTGTTAGGCACTGGCATATGGTGGCTCGTTCTACTTGGGATGGGATTGTTTCCGGTTTGGATCTTGGTAATCAAAAGGATGTTCTTTTTGAATTGTGCTCAAAATATATTTAAACATGTGTTCGGTTTTAGAATGAATTAAACGCCTTTTGCGCAAAGGCGTATGTACCCGCTTATTGTTTTTAATATCGGCATCTTGCTCTTGTCAATTCGTTGATTTGACCTCAAAATCATGGGTGCTTCCGCTATGCGGAATCCCATTCTGTGAAGTTTTATGAGCATTTCCGCCATGCATGTAAAACCGTCAATTGTCATAATGCTGGGATCTTTCTCTAAGGCGGTTTTTATGCATTTATAGGAATATGCACGATAAAAGGAACTGAATGTAGAATATTTCCACAACCCGAATCTGATTTTGATAATGAGATTGGCCGTTTTACTCATTAACATCCTGTAATAGTTGGAGCCTTCTATTCCGCCACCCTCAGAGTAGCACGATGCCAAGGACACATCAAATCCTGAACTCAAATGCTCTAGCATATCAGAAAGAACCATGTTGTCGGAAGTGTTGTCGGCCTCTTTGGTGACAAGGATATCGTTGGATGAGGCATTTTTGATAAAATACGCAAAACCTTTCATAAATGCCGTTTTCACGCCCTGATTGGGTTTATATGATATCACTTGAGTCTTTCCTGATTTCTCCAACGCAATCTTATCCATGGTCCCGTCCGTAGAACCATCATCCACGATAATCATTCTATGATCAAGACGCAGTTCCTTCATGAGGTCAGCGGTTTCCCTCATCATGCGAGTGATATTTATCTCTTCGTTATATGCAGGTACGAGAAAATAAATCACTTGACTTTTCCTCCACATTTTTTCCGCTCCTTCACAACCTTCATGATGCCCTCCTCGAATGAGGTCTTAATTTTGTATCCAAGGAGGCTGGTAGCCTTGCTGAGATCCGGTCTTCTGCGCATAATATCCTTATACGAGCCGAATATTTTTTCGGTAGAAATGAACTTAAGGTCAAGTGGGTTTTTGGATCCGGAAAGACCGTGTATGATCTTTGCGGAATCAAGAACTGATATTTCCCGGTCATCTCCGATATTTATAAGCTCTCCAATCGCATTGTCATTTTCCATAGCCAGCAGTGTGCCGTCAACGAGATTGCTGACGTAAGTCATGGAGCGGGTCTGGAGACCGTCCCCATGTATAATGCAAGGCATATCCTTCAGTATCGCATCAATGAATATTGGAATATGTCCTCCGCTCCAGGAAAATGAAGCCCGTTCTGAGAATCCCCCGAAATATCTAATGATTACCACTGGCAAGCCATAATCCTTATGAAAAGCAAAGGCCAGCTGTTCTGAGTATAATTTCCCGACAGCATAACTCCATCTTTTTATCATGCTAGGCCCCAATACCAGGTCTCCATCCTCCTTGAAAGGTAAATCTTTTGACATGCCGTAGCAGTCCGAAGTTGAGGCAAACAAGACTTTCGCTTTATGCTTCAGGGCCATTTTAAATATGTTTGCGGCTCCGATTCCGTTGACATACAAATTTTCAACTCCTGGATTTATCTCTCCGATTTTCTTTGAGGCGGCCAAGTGTATTACAATATCAACACGGGGGATGCCTGAGATTAAACTTTCATCGAGAATGCTGCCGTTGATGAATTTAAATCGGGGATTGCCATCCCATTGTGCGATATTTCCAGTCACGCCAACAGAAAGGTCATCAATTCCAAAAACCGTTTCGTAAACCGGGTTATTCATAAGTTCGTCAAGCAAATGAGACCCAAGCATTCCTGCAACTCCGGTAATCAGTGCTTTCATACTTCACCTTTCTTGATTTAGTGACTTGCTGGATAATCTTAGCATAAATGGAATTAGTGGTGACATCAGCAATAAGATGGCCATCAGCTATAAAGTGTTCTGAATACAAGTTTTTCCTGAATTCGAAAATATGAATCATAGGATAAGTCACCCCCTTTCAATGTCAAGGCATAATCAGATATATAGTTCAGAGATGCTGCAACTCGTAGAAAGAGTTGTTGAAACTTCGCAAACCGTGAATTGAAGCCTGGTTTATGGATTATAGTAACTGCCACATAAGGATGTTTTATGCCAATTCAGCGAATATCATCTGCCGACTGGGATGAGCGGATCAAAAGGATACCTGACTCATTCCGACAGGAATGCCGATATCTGAGGAGCCTGCGGAAGGGTGGAGTCCCGTATCTTTTCAGTCCTTCGGAATATGCACGCAGGGGTGACAGGCTTCTTGACAGGCTGAAATTCGATCCGTCTGCGGCGGCCCTCAGGCTATGGGCGTTTATTTTCAGCGAGAAGGACAGGCTCTTTTTAGCAAAGGAGAACGGCTGGAAGATTTTTGCGGTGATGAAGGATCTCGGGCAGGTTCCTGTCATAACATATTCCATTCCCGAATCACTTTCGTTTTATGCCGACGCGCTCTGGTGGGCGCCGTGTTTCGCCGAAAGCCCCGAACTCCTGGACGAGGCTGAAAAACTTGGTGCGACAAATGAGCTTTGCTATGTCCGCGCCGCGCTCGGCGCTTTCAAGACGCTCGACTACTTTCCAATGCCCGACCTGTGTGTGGCCGGGGCAGGGGCATGCTGCGACGATTTTTCGGCGGTGATGCAGCTGATTGAATGGCAGGGTGCGAAGGTGCACTGGTGGGAAATACCGGCGAGGATGAGGAAAACAGCGCATTCCGATCCGGGGAAGTTCAGGATGACACCGTTCGGGAAGACCGAATACCCGGCCGCAGCCGCCGAGTTTCTCGAGAAGGAATACAGGGGGATTGTAAAAGCTGTTGAAAAAGAGTCAGGCATGAATGTGTCTTCGGAAATGCTTAAGAAAAGCATTGTAAGATTCAACAGGATAAGGGGGCTGGTCAGAGAACTCAGGGAAATGGTTTACTGCGCCGAGAGAATCCCGTTGCCCGGACTTGAAATGCTTCTCGCGGAATTCTCGGGCATCCATGCGTGCAGCGAGCCGGAAGAAGTTGTGAACGTCCTCGAATGTCTGACAGGGGAGGTTAAAAGGAGGCTCCGTGCCGGAGTCTCCCCGTTCAGGGGGAAGCCCGTGAGAATATACTGGGTCACCCCTCCGACAGACGCCTCGGTCATGACTCTGCTGGAAGACTGCGGCGGATGTGTCGCGGGAACTGAATATCTGATAAGCCATTCCCGTTTTCAGCTGAGGGAGAATATCAGGCCGCTGAAGGCAATCGCTGAAAACTACATGGATGATCCGATGATAGGTTCCTCCGAATTCCGCGCCAGAAGAATAGTGGAGGAGGCCCGCAGGTTTAGGGCGGAGGGCGTTTTAATGACAGGAATATTCGGTGCAAGCCATTGCCCTTTTGAAGAAAACATAATCGGTGATATGATAAAAAGGGAACTTGGTCTTCCAGTCCTTTCGTACGATGTGCCATATTCGCCGGGAAGGCATTCGGAGCAGATGGTGAACAGAATCCAGAGTTTCGTTGAAATGATAAGAGGTAAAAGAAGTGCGAAAGTTCGGAAGTGCGAATTGACATGAAAAAACAAAACCCTTTCAAATATTTCGCCAATTCCGTGGAACACGAACTGGAATTTGTCAGGAAAGAAAAGAAAAAAGGCGGGAAGATCGTAGGGATATACTGCGAATATACGCCTAGGGAAATCATTCTCGCCGCCGGAGCAGTCCCCGTCTGCCTCTGCGGAACTTCGAATGATACGGTTTCCGCCGCCGAATCCGTTCTTCCCGCCAATCTGTGTCCGCTCATAAAAAGTTCATTCGGCCATTTCATAACCGACAGCTGCCCTTTCATCACTATGGCGGATATGATCGTGGCTGAGACTACCTGCGACGGCAAGAAGAAGATGTATGAAATAATGGGGCTGACAAAACGGGTCGAGGTTCTGGAGCTCACCCAGAAATCCGATTCTGAAACAGCTCTTAAGCACTGGACGGATGAACTTCGCAAATTCAGGGGTACTCTTGAAAAGGAGTTCAAGGTTGAGATAACAGATCGGAAACTCAGGGACGCGATTAAGACGATGAACCGGGAGCGGGCTCTTCTCAAAGAGGCCTTTTACCTTGGAAAGGCGATCCCGCCGATTGTAACAGGAAAAGAACTGGCGTCAATCAGATTCAGAGTCGCAGGCATTGCCAGACATCTCGAGATGCTGGAGGAGTTTATCGCTCAAATTAAGGCGCGGAAGAAAAACAGGGAGATTTCCGCGCGGGCGGTGAGGGTCATGCTCACCGGATGTCCCACCGGTTCCGGCTCTGAAAAAGTCATTGAGATTATCGGGGAATGCGGCGGAGTGGTGGTCTGCCAGGAAGCCTGTAGCGGGATCAAGGCCGTTTATGAGATGACTGACGAGAAGGGCGATCCCCTTGAGGCGATTGCCAGACGGCATTTCAATCTCCCGTGTTCATGCATGACGCCCAACAGGGGCAGGGTGGAGCTTATTGCGAAACTCGCAGAGGAGTTCAGGCCGGATGCGGTTGTAGATCTTGTCTGGCAGGCGTGTCATACTTACAACGTGGAATCATACCTGATAGGGGAGTTTTCAAGGAACATGCTGGGACTGCCGTTCCTGAAAATTGAAACTGATTACTCAGCGTCTGACCGTGAACAGCTCAGGGTAAGGATAGGCGCACTGCTGGAGATAGCCGGGAAAAAGTAATGGATTTGAACGTCCAATGTTCAACGTTGGACATCGAATTTCAAATTCATTTTTATTCGAAGTTGGAAGTT
>JBAYFV010000008.1:0-27709 GCA_041666985.1 Victivallales bacterium | reverse complement strand
TTTTGAAATTACCTCAGTTGTGTGGCATATGCCGCCTCAGAATGAAACTCCGGGCATGGAGTTTTTTTCCCACTGCGCAGGTCGGTTGATGGGGGTCGTACGGATTCCGCTTCTTTCCTGGGGTGATGAACATCCGGAAAGCAAAATGAGCGCAAGCAACGCAAGGATTCCGGAATTTTTGAGATTTATCATTTTATATTTTGCCTGTAAATAAAAAAAGCCGCCTTCCCGGCGGCTTTTTTTGTTCGCCAATACGCCTCAGAAGAAGAGCAGCTCATAGACTTTCATTTCCATTATCTGGAAAACGATAGTCACGATAAGCAGCAAAAGTGACAATATTGATGTGGCGGTAAAAACAGGTGATGAAAACATATCCGTTCTCCTCTTTGTTTATTTGGCTGCCGGAGCTGGTGCGACGGCTGCGTCACCTGCCAGTTTTCCCGCTTTTGCCGGAGCTTGCGTTGCTTCCGCCTTGGGTTCGGGTGCGAAAAACACTTTGTCGCCTACCAGAACATTGCCGTTTCTGGCATCAGGGAGAATATCGGCGACTGCCGTGTTGTCGTTAACCCTGGTTATCCTTATTTTCGCAATATATTCACTGTCTCTGCAGACCATCATGACTTTTCCTTCGGGGAGCGGAACCGGAATCTCCTTTTTCTTCTTGCCTTCAGGCAGTGAGATCTTGCTGTTCTTCCCGAGGTCTATGACTACGAAATCCCATTTGCCGTTGACCTCCAAGATTTTCCCTTCGAGTTTCTTCACGAGTTCATCGGGCGCAGGTGCCCGTTCCGTTTCAGTTTTTTCTCCGTCATCTTCAAATCCCATTGCCCTTCTGTATTCTTTCTTCCAATGGGCGACCTCAGTGTTTGACTTCTCGATATCTTTATTAAGAGAGTCTATTTTTGCGTTTGCCTGGTTAAGATGTTCCTCGGTTTTGGCGAGTTTCTCCTTTGTGTCCTTCAATTCCACTTTTGTGGCTTCGAATTCATTTTTGACTTTCTGCATTGCCGAAGCGACGTTTGCAAGTTCCGAACCGTAATCTTCGCCGCCAAGAGAAGGTGTTGCGATCTGGAATATCTTGCATGTCCTGGCAATGTGTTCGCCATATGTGTCAGAACGTTTCTTCAGTTTTTCCACTTTGCTGGCAAACTCGGCGAGGGGAGTCGCGTAGCTGTCAAGATTCTTGAGCGCGTCTGTTTCCAGCGTGAACCCCATGACTGTTGCAGAAGCGGAAATCTGCTTGATTATGGCCTTGTCCCTGTCGTTGACTTTTGTAACGAGGCCAAGGAGCTGGTCTTTTTTCTGCTTATATGTGGGGAGGCCTTCAAACGCCGCCGGCGGGAACTGTTCTGGAATCTCAAGTTTTGTTCCGACATCGCAGAGGGCCGTGCCCAGGGTGTCCCTCTGATCCATTATGCTCTTGGTCTGAAGTTTGACGGGGGCAAGTACGGTTTCAAGGTTCTTGTAGTTGTTATGGTAGAGGGATTTCTTCTGGTTGTCGGCCGCCTTGTTCGGATCCTTTTTCGCGTCAATTTCAAGCTTTGCGGCAGATATGTTGTTTGAACCGTCACAGGCGCTGTTGACATCAAGGACTTTTACGATATCGACAATGAATGCCGCCATTTTATCGCCACGTCCTCGCAACTCTTCACGTTTGAGAAAGAGGAGTGCTCCGAAAATGACTGAAACTATGGCGAGTACGAGTACTGAGATGTTGACAATACGATTGAGCATTCCCATGATAAAATATCTCCTGAGCTTAACTCTGTTTTGTTTATACCAATTGCTTAAAAGAAAATAATTTATGTTGAAAGTAATATATGTACCTAGGGTTGTCAAACATAATATGGGATTTTATGAAAAATTTTCACAAGTAAAAAAAGACGCATTGTTTCTGTACGGCTCCCTGATTTTTTTGCCGCTTATTTCGTTTTTTTACATTTGTCCGGCAGAATTTTACTTATGCGGGCGTATATTATCCGGATTTTCCATGAATATTACAGGAGTCAGGATATTGAAGCATAAATTTCCGGTTGCGACTCTCAGGAGGAAGGATTACATCACGTATCTTGCAGTGATCCTGTTTGTGATGGTCATTGCATGCGAGATGCTCCTTGTTGTCTGGCTGCCTAGAAAGCTGCACTCTGAAATCATGTGGCAGGACCAGATAGCGAAAGAGGAGATGATCGAGCTTGAAGACCTGCTCCGGGCATACATGATTGACATTAAGCCGAGATACAGGGAGATGGCAGGTGAAATTGAGCTTGTCCAGGATTCCCTGAACGAGCTGGCGAGGTATCTGCGGGAACACAAGGATTATATGTCAAGAAGTCAGACGGATCGGATCAGCGCCTGTCTTAAAGGCTTTCAGAATGCCTATGCCAGCAATATCAGGCCCGGAAAAAGTTTCATTGCCGATGAGAAGCTGGATTCAAAACCGTATCTGGATAAATTGCTGTTGCAGTCGGTGCCAAAGTCGGCCGATGAAAAAAAATCCGGGAGAAACTGAAATGAACAGGGAGAGGCTTTCAAATATAATCAAATCGGCGGGCGACAGGAAAATCGCCGTTATCGGCGATCTCATGCTTGACGTATATGTCTGGGGCAGGGCGACCCGTATTTCGCAGGAGGCGCCTGTCCCGGTTGTCCAGGTAAGAAAACAGACACAGACACTGGGGGGGGCTTCCAATGTGATGAGAAACATTGTGTCGCTCGGCGGTTCCGTCATGCCTTTCGGTGTTGTCGGCAATGATGAGGCCGGTAAAAAACTGCTTTCCCTCTTCGGAGAGCAGGGGATTGACCGTGGTTTTGTGATTTCGGACCCGGGCAGGAATACTACTCAGAAACAGCGTGTTATCGCCGGAACCCAGCAGCTTGTCAGGATTGATTATGAAAACATTGAACCTGTTTCCGATTCAATCCGGTCGAGACTGACGGAAGGCCTGATAAAAATAATTGAAAAAGATGAAGTCCACGCGGTTGTTTTTGAGGATTATGCGAAAGGCGTATTGAACAAGGAGAGCGTGGATGCCATAAACAAGGCCAGTTTGAAAAAAGGATTGATTACCGCTCTCGACCCTCATCCGAGCCAGCCGTTTGAAGTCAGGGGGCTTACGCTTATGACACCAAACAGACAGGAGGCTTTTGCACTTTCCGGGACTTATCACAAGGAACCAGTGCGACCTGTTGTAAAAGATGCGGCCCTTATGGGCGTAGCCGATAATATAATGAAAAACTGGAATCCCAGATATCTTCTCATAACGCTTGGGGCTGAAGGGATGGCGCTTTATGAAAAAGGAAGGGAATGTCTTGTTGTCCCGACCAGGGCCCGTGAAGTTTTTGATGTGTCCGGAGCGGGAGATACTGTAATCGCCTCCTTTGTAATGGCCCTTCTCGGCGGCGCGGAACCTGCGGAGGCGGCGGAGATATCAAATCATGCCGCCGGTGTCGTCGTAGGGAAAATCGGTACGGCTTCAATTGCCGTGGACGAGCTGTTCCAGAGTTTCTTTGAGAGGAGCTGATTTTGAATAAAGCTGTTTTTCTTGACCGCGACGGAACAATCATGTTTGATCCCGGCTATATTTCCGATCCCGGTAAAGTTGAAATCTTTGGGGAGGCTGTTGAAGCCCTGAAAGCATTGAGGGAAGCCGGCTATCTCCTGCTCATCATCACCAACCAGTCGGGAATAGGGCGCGGCTACTTCTCTCCCGGGGATCTTGAAAAAGTGAACATGAGGATGACTGCTCTTTTTGAGGAGAGGGGAGTGCTTTTCGACGGTATTTACGTATGTCCCCATGTTGATGAGGATAAGTGTGCCTGCCGGAAACCGCAGCCCGGCCTGATTTTCAGGGCCGCATGTGAACATGACATAGACATATCGGTTTCCTATTTGATAGGGAACAGCAGAAGCGATGTGATGGCGGGAGTTGCGGCGGGTTGCCGTCTTAACTTCCTGCTCGGTGCGGAAAAGGGGAGTCTTTCCAGGGACGGCATATTGTCCGTAGAGGGCATGGAGGATGCCGCGGAAATAATTCTCGGGCTGGAGGAAGGGCTCGTTGAAAAATAACTCGGACATTGGCTGGCGAAAAATTTAATTTTTCAGAAAAAAAACATTCTAAATTTTTCCTTGCGGGAAAAGTGTGCCCTTATGGCGCGTTCTTGGAATAATACCAAGACGGGCGCGACGCCCCACAGGCAAGATGCCTGTGCCGCTGCCAAGAAAACATCGCAAAAACATTTGCCATAATTTCCCGTAAGGGGCTAAGAGCAAGCCTGGAAACTGGAGCAGAACATGAAATCAGTCGCAATTATTCCGGCAAGATATGGAAGCACGCGCTTTCCCGGCAAAGTCCTTGCGGAACTTGAAGGGAAACCGATTATAAGATGGGTTTACGAAAAGGCGTCAGCCTCGGTTGCGGATGAAGTTTATGTCGCAACGGATGATGAGAAAGTCTTTTCGGCGGTCGAGGCCTTTGGCGGAAAAGCCGTAATGACATCCAGTACTCATCCTTCCGGAACCGACAGGATTCGCGAGGCCGCAGGTAAAATGTGTCCGGATGCGGAAATAATCGTGAACGTCCAGGGTGACGAGCCCCTTATCCCGACTTCGGTCATAGACAAACTCATATCCCGCATGAAATCAGACGAATCGCTGGAAATGGCGACAGTTGCCGTTCCTTCGCCGAGAAGCGAAATTGCAGGAAATCCGAATATCGTAAAGGCGGTTCTTGACAATAGGAACTTCGCGCTCTATTTCAGCAGATCGGCCATTCCTTTCCTGAGAGGGGGGGGGGAAGACATGCTTCTCTACAGGCACTGGGGGATATACGCCTACCGCAGGAACACACTGGAGAAATTTGTGTCGCTTCCGGAGTCGCCCCTTGAGAAGTGTGAAAAGCTCGAACAGCTCCGTGCACTTGAAAACGGAATCCGGATATATGTTGTCATATCCGATTGTGAAAGCATAGGTGTTGATACGCCCGAGGATCTTGAAACAGTCAAAAAGTTTCTCAAATCAAGGGGAAAAATCTGATTTTGGAGCTATAATCTGAACATATGAAAAAAATAAAACTGCCATTTGACGTTAAGATCGGAGAAGGCCTTGTTCTCATAGCCGGTCCCTGTGTGATTGAAAGCCGGGACTTGTGTTTCGAGGTTGCCTCCTTTCTTAAGAAACTTAGCATGAAACTTGAAATCCCGGTGATTTTCAAAGCTTCATACGATAAGGCCAACAGGTCGTCGGGAGAAACATTCCGGGGTCCCGGAATAGATGAGGGGCTGGAGATTCTCGCGGAAGTCAGGCGGAAATTTGAGATGCCGGCGCTGACCGACATTCATGAAACCGGCGAAGTTGCGAAGGTCGCAGCCGCAGTGGACGTCTTGCAGATACCCGCATTCCTGTGCCGCCAGACAAGCCTGCTTTCGGCGGCCGGAAAAACAGGGTTGCCTGTCAATATTAAAAAAGGGCAGTTCATGGCTCCTGAAAACATGAGGGCGGCCGTTGACAAGGTTCGTAAAACCGGGAATGACAATGTGATGCTCACTGAAAGGGGAACATCTTTCGGATACAATAATCTTGTGGTTGACATGCGTTCGCTTGTGATTATGAAGGGAATGGATGTGCCGGTTGTTTTCGATGCGACGCATTCCGTCCAGCTTCCCGGCGGGCTTGGCACTTCATCCGGCGGACAGAGGCAGTATGTGTATCCGCTTGCCTGTGCGGCGGCGGCGGTGGGGATAGATGTGCTGTTCCTGGAGATTCATCCGCGCCCGGAGAAGGCGCTTTCCGACGGGCCGAATTCGCTTGACTTCAAAACCGCTGAACAAGTTGTTAAAAAAATAAAAAGACTACATGAATTTAAAACAAAAAGCCTCTAAAATAAGAGCCGTGGTTCTTGACATAGACGGTGTCCTTACAAACGGACTTATCGGATATTCCGGTATTTCCGGAGAGGAAATCAAGTTCTTCCATGTCAGGGACGGACACGGGATAAAGCTTGCAAAAAGGGCAGGGCTCAAGGTCGGCGCCCTTTCGGGGCGCACTGCCGGAGCCAACAAGAAACGCGCAGCCGAACTTGAGTTTGATTTTCTGTATGAGGGCAAAAAAGACAAGGGTGCGGCGTTTGAAGTTCTGCTTAAAGAGTTTAACTTGAAAGACAATGAATGTCTTTACATTGGCGACGATGTTGTTGACATACCCGTACTCCGGCGGGCTGGAATAGCCGTCACGGTGGCCGACGCGCCGGAATACATGGATGAATACTGCGATTTTCGCACATCCCGCAATGGAGGCGAAGGTGCAGTGAGGGAAGCGGTTGAAACGCTATTAAAGGAAAAAGGCCAATGGGAAGAGTTGATGCAAAAATATACCTGATTATCCTTGTCTTGTCCGGCATTTCCCCGTTTTCTTACAATGCCGTTGCGGGAAACGGGGAAACATCTGTTATTTTATATGATTTCAAGCTGCCCGAATACAATAAGGATACGGGAGAGCTGGATTGTATTATTTACGGACAGAAGGCCCAGACCATGGATGTCAGGATCGAGCTTGAACAGCTCAAGGTTGAATGGGTGGGAAAAGATCAGAACGACATAAAGGGGGCGGTCACCACCACAAAGGGAGTCTACGACCGTTCGTCCAAGATAATTCAAGGAGATGAAGAGGTTCATTTCAGATCCGCAGGCATGGATGTGGACGGCGTAGGTTTTGACGCCGATCAGAAAAGGGAGACCATCCACATACGGAGCAAGGTGAAGGTAATCCTTCGCGGCACCTTGGAGACAGACAGGGAAAAGGCTGAAAAAATCACGCAGGAAAATGAAAAAACAAAAGGGAAGAAGTGATAAAATATTATGAAAAATAGAATTTTCCGTTATCTGATGTTGCCGATATTTGCCGCCGCAATCATGTTGGTTTCCGGAAATCTGTCCGCCCAGGGGCTTTCATTTTTCCAGTCCACAAAGGGGACTGACAAGAAGCGTTCGGGGAAAACGCCTACGGTTATTGCCGCAGATACCATGGATATTGATATTGCCAAAAACATTGCAGTTTTTACCGGAAACGTGAAGGTTGACGATGAGGAGATGAATATTTCCTGCAAGAAGATGACTATTTTCCTTGAGGATAAGAAAACAGATGAAGACAAGGGTGTCAAGGCGCCGGCGGTCAAGTCGGACTCCGCCAAGCCTGACGATGTCAAACCCGAGGAAAGCAAGCAGGTTTCCAGAATAATATGCGAGGAGAATGTTGTCATAGTAAGAAAGTCCCTTTCCGAAAGTGAAAGAGGGCAGGGTGAGCAGAAAGCTCTTGCCGGACATGCGGACTATGATGTCAAGACCGGAAAGATTGTCCTTACAAAAAACAATCCCGTCCTCAAGAGGGGGGCTGATACGCTCAGGGGCGAAATAATCACCATATGGAAGGACAGTGAAAAAGTTGAGGTTCAGGGCGGTGAAATAAAAATGAACCCGGATTCACCGGAATCCCCGGATGACGCTGAAAAGGCAAAAGAAAATAAACCTGAAGATAAAAAATAAATTTATCGGGAATTCATAAAGTATGGAATCTGTAAAAACGGGAAATCTGCTTTTGGAAGCCAATAATCTTTTCAAGGCCTATCATGGCAGAAGAGTTGTCAACGATGTTTCAATGAATGTGAAGATGGGAGAGGTGGTCGGGCTTCTCGGTCCCAACGGCGCCGGAAAGACCACCAGTTTCTATATGATTATGGGACTTATCAGGCCCGATGGAGGGAGGATTAATTTCCGCGGCGAAAACGTCTCCTCCGTTCCGATGTACAAGCGTGCGAGGATGGGAATGGGATATCTTGCCCAGGAGCCTTCCATTTTCAGGAAACTTACGGTCAGGGAGAACATTTTGGCGATACTTGAGACGCTTGATTTGTCGCGCGGGGACAGGATGAGGAGACTTGATGAGCTTTTAAACGAGCTTGAACTGGCGCATCTGTCCAACCAGAAGGCGATGACGCTCAGCGGAGGCGAGAGGAGAAGGCTTGAAATAACCCGCGCCCTTGTCACCAATCCGTCGTTCATGATGCTTGACGAGCCTTTCAGCGGAGTTGACCCCATAGCAGTATACGATGTCCAGAAAATAATCGCCCAGCTCAGGGACAAGGGGATGGGCATATTGATTACCGACCATAATGTCAGAGAAACTCTTTCATGTGTTGACAGAGCCTATCTTATGTGCGAGGGTAAGATACTTTGCGAGGGTAACAGCGATTATCTGGTCAGCGATGAAAAGGCCAGGGAATTGTATCTTGGACCGAAATTCACAATGTAATCGTTAATTATAAGGAGGAATGGAGAATGGAAATTATCGTAAGCGGCCGTCACCTTTCAGTGACAGATGCAGTCAAAAGCTATGCAAAGGAAAAACTTGAAGCAATCCTGAGCCCCTATCATAAAATAGGGAATGTCAAGGTTGTTCTTGATGTGCAGAAAACGCACTGCAGGGCCGAGGTGATTGTGCACGGTAAAAATCTTGACGTGGAGGCCGATGCCGAATCCTATGACATGCACGAGTCGATTGACGCGGCCGTTGCAAAAATTGACCATCAGGTTTCAAAGCATTTCGACAAGATCCAGGATCATCACAAACAGGCGAAAGAAAACGAGAAGATTAAAATAGCAGAGGCGAAAGAAGAGATAGGGGAGTGAGCAGAGCCTTGGTTTTTAACAGCTGAACATTGTGTTTACGGCGCAAGGTTTTCCATATCCCAGTAATATCGTTTATGTTATAATGCCAAAGCATCACCGTGATTTTCTTGGAAAATCACGGTGTCGGGGGGGCAGGGAAAAATTTTGATACTTTGGCACTTCGGTTCCGGTTGCATCGGCTGTTCGATGTTGGACATTCAAATTGGATTGCGGGCCTGGCCCGCCTTAGAGGGGGCGTGAATGACAAAGACAAAGGCTGTTGCTGTCTCCCGTTTTTTCAAGGATAACGAGAAAAGCCTGAAGCTCCAGTGGATTTCCGGGAAAAACGGCGGGGACAGGGAGATCACCGAGGGGTCGATCCAGCGGCCCGGTCTTGCCTTGGCCGGTTTTTTTGATTATTTCGCGGATAAAAGGGTGCACATAATAGGAATGGCCGAATACGCCTATCTCAATTCGCTCCCCGAGCAGGATCGTTGTAATTCAATAAGCAAATACCTCGAGGAGTACATGCCCTGCATCGTATTTGCGAGAGGGCTGATCCCCGATCCTCTTTTTATCGAACTTAGCAATGACATCGGGCTTCCGGTTTTTATTTCCTCAATGATAACCTATCACGTCATCAACGGGATAGTCATTTATCTTGAGAGGGAGCTTTCGCCAAGCATCACTGTTGTAGGGAATCTTGTTGAGGTTCAGGGAACAGGTGTGCTGGTAAGAGGTTCAAGCGGTGTAGGCAAAAGCGAATGCGCGCTGGCTCTCATCAGGCGGGGATCGGCTTTGATTGCCGACGATGTCGTCAGGATCAGCCATCCCGGCGGTTCGTCGCTCATTGGAACAGCGGCGATGGAGGAAATGTTCGGATTCATAGAGATACGCGGGCTAGGCCTGATTAATGTCATCCAGCTTTTCGGGGTTTCCGCCTTCCGCCAGAGGAAGGAAATTGACCTGGTCATAACCCTTAAACCATGGGATCAGGTGCTTAAAGTTGAAAGAACCGGACTTGAGAGCGAAACATACCGGCTGCTCGGATTCGATGTTCCGCATATAACCCTGCCTGTCGCTCCGGGGCGTGAAACATCCAACCTCGTTGAAATCGCCGCCCAGGAATTCAGGATGCGCTCTCTCGGACTTCATGCAGGAAAAGTCCTTAACGAAGCCATAATAAAACGTATAACCCCTCAGGCCTGAAAAAACTGTTCGACGAACTGACAAAAGTCTTCTGCGGTGCGCCGAATGCGAATTTCTGGAGGATACCCCAAGTGAATGTCGGCGGAATTATTGGGCGTTTGCATTTGAAAGTTCTCACAAAAGGCTTATTTTAAAAAGTTTTTTGGCTAATTTATTTAATCGTTAAAGAAATATTGAAAGGGGTTTTGCACCAATGGACAGAAAATTGCCTGTTTTTTTAGCTGTGGCGCTTTTTGGAGTGTTTTTCGTTGTGTGTGCGGATGACGAGGCCGCTGATGTTAAGAAGGCGGAGCCTGTCGCCAAAGAAATGAAAGCAGATAAACCGGCTCCTGCGGCAAAACCTGCGGAAGTTAAAAAAGATGAAACTCTTACGGTTTGCTCAATTCTCAAGACAACACTTCTTTATATTCCCAACAGGCTGTTTGACGTTTTTGACATAGTCACCGTGGATCTTGGCGCAGGTGCGGAATTTGGAGTTGATGTCAGGCTTACACGCTGGATGCAGTTTGGCGGAATGTACGGAGATAAATATTTTCTTGGCAAGGATTATGCAAGGCAGCTCGGCGGCGGATACTCGTCCGGCTGGAACTATGGATTGGTCTGCCTGACCTCAGAGCGGAGATATGTTGACGACAACTTTGGTACGACCAGGGAATTCCTGTTAAAGAGAAAACCTCTCAGCCTTGCCATGCCCGGAGATGATTTCACCTATGCCCAAGACATCAGGGATTTCTGGGAAGTCGGTGCGAATGCCGGCTGGCTTGTCATTTTGGGTGTTGCAATCCACCCTGTTGAGATGGCTGATTTGCTGGCAGGACTTGTTCTGGTTGATCTTAAGGGAGATGATTACGGTTTGACTCTCTACTCTGTAAAGGACTAGGGAAAGTGATTTTTCATTTTAAATGATTGGAAAAACGCGCGTTTAACGCGCGTTTTTTTTTTTGTGGACTATATTTGTGTTAAAAGTTTAACTGCAAAATTAATGACATCATGCGAAAGGATAGGATAATGCCGGAGACAGTGCTTGAAAAAATCAGGATCAAGGCGAAATCCCTGAACCGCAGAATATGCCTTACGGAGAGCGATGACGTGCGCAATCTCAAGGCCGCCGAGAAGCTGGTCGCGACGGGTTATGCCCGCCCGGTTCTTGTCGGTGCCGGAGAGGCGATAGAAAAACTTGCCAGGGATAATTCAATAAGCATGAAAGGTGTCGAAATTGTTGACATCCCCTCCTCCCCGAAATTCAACCATTACGCGGCTACGGTTTACGAACTCCGCAAAAGCAAGGGGCTGACGGAAGCGCAGGCCAGGGAATGGATCAGGGACAGTTGTGTTTTCTCGGCCGCGATGGTCTGCTCCGGAGATGCCCACGGATATGTGTCCGGCGGAGGAAACCCGAAAGGTTATAACCATAATACGGCCCAGAAGACCAAGCCGTCCCTTCAGCTTTTCAAAACCGCTCCGGGAATAAAAACGGCCTCGGCTTATTTCATCATGCAGATGCCGGATCCGAAATGGGGTTTCAACGGTGCGCTTTTTTATGCCGATTGCGGAATGAATATCAATCCGAATGCGGATCAGCTCGCGGAAATCGCAGTTTGCACTGCAAGGACATACAGGACTCTCACAGGCGACGAACCCCGGGTCGGCATGATAAGCTGTTCGACAAAAGGGTCTGCAAAAGATCCGACAATAGACAAGGTTGTTGAGGCCACCGCAAAAGCGAAATTGCTTGATCCCATGCTGAAGATAGACGGTGAATTCCAGTTTGACGCCGCTGTGATTCCCGCAATCGGCAGGGCGAAGGCGCCCGGTTCTGAAATTGCCGGAACCTGCAATGTCCTCATATTCCCGGATTTGAACTGCGGGAATACAATGTACAAGGCGACGGAACGGCTTGCCGGCGCAATTGCAATAGGCCCTCTCGTGCAGGGGCTCCGCCGTCCGTTCAATGATGTTTCACGCGGCTGTTCCGCAGATGATATTGTTGACTGCGCTGCAGTCGCGGCGATAACCGAATGGACAGAATGATTTTCCGCAGCGCTGAAGGGCATTGGAATTTTAACGCAGGGAGGGTAAGATGGATTTCTACGATGTTGTGAAGAACAGAAGAAGCATTCGCTCTTTTAAGAACGAGCCTATCGACAAAGATGCCCTGAAAAGAATCGGAGAGGCCGTAAATCTTGCGCCTTCAGCATGCAATATTCAGCCATGGTGCTTTCGGATTATACTGAACAGTGAAATCCGCGACGGCATATGCTCCTGCTATAAGAACGAATGGCTGAAACATGCGCCGGCAATTGTTGTCGCCATGGGAAACAGGAACACAGCCTGGAAACGTCTTGAGGGTTCCAGCATTATTGACGTGGACATCGGGATTGCGATGGAACATCTGGTGCTCGCAGCCACCGCCGAGGGGCTGGGCACCTGCTGGGTATGCGCTTATGAGGTCGGCCGTATGAATGCCGTTCTCGGCATTCTTCCACCATGGGAGGTGATTGCCATTTCACCTCTCGGCAAGGCCGCAGAAAATCCCGAACCCAGAAAAAGAAAACCGCTTCCAGATGTTTTCAGGATTGTTGAATGAACATAGTCGAACCCCTTATCCTGAACGGAGCTGACTGGACAGCCTCCTTCAACGCCCTTTCCGGTCAGAAAATGATTTTCTCGTGCGCAGGCCGGGAGCTTCTTTCACTTTCCGGAATGGTGTTCGGAAAAATAGAGGAGGCGTCCGGATACTGTGTCAAATGCAGACAGCATGAATCAATTGACTTGCTTAACAAAAGCGCTGAAATTGTCAATGTAATCCCATTCGGTTCCGAGCCGCAGATTGTCAGGCAGTTTGAATTTGCGGGCAACCGCGCGAAAATAACAACTGATTTTCACCTGAAAGCCCCGATGGAGGCCGAATCCTTTGAGGTTGACAATATTCTGGTCAAAGGTTCGTGGGCAAAAATAGGGGTTTTAAAAATAGGCAAGCCGCTTCCCGAAACTTCGGATATCGAATGGCATGCCGTTGGCAAAGACTCATTGTGGAAGCTTGTTATTGAAGATATCCCGCTCATTATTCTTTTTGAGGGGAATGACGGGACAAGATTGGAAATAGGTACGGGCGACGACATCTGGCGCTGGCTTCAGACTGAAACCTTTCCGGAAACAACAGCGTCAATTGTTTTTGAAAAGACAAATGGAGGAGTATCCATAAGACGGATTTTCGCGAAATGGACTGAAACAGGGACAATCGCGCCGAGAAAATACAGATTCACCTGGTATTTCGCATGGGAGACGCCTGACAGGAAATATTTCACCTGTGGTGAAGACGAGTTTTCCGTATTTTCCTTTTCCGGTAAAAATAAGATATTGTCTGACGGGAATAAGTGTTTTAAATTTCCAGACGGGGAGCTGCCTGAACTGTTTGCCGCGAGATTCGCGGATGACCTCACCGGTGCGCCGTGTTTTCATTCATCCCCTGTTTCAGGTCTTTTCAGGGACTGGGTCAGATCGGCTGCTGCGATCAAGGACGGCAGGCCTCTTGTTCTCGGCAACCTGAAAGCATCCCTATGCGATTCGGCTCCGCATCTTGAAAGGCCGCAGAAACAGAAACTTCTTCACTGGAACATGATACGCATTTTTGACTTCTGCCTGTGGGCTAATAAACAGCTGAGATATTCGGATTCTTCTTTCTATATTCTTCCTGAAGGCAACGGGAAAGTCTATTCGAGCCTTCCTTCCGTCAAAGGCATGTCTCTCCTGACGCACCCAGGGAATCTCAAAAACTGACAGGGGATTGTCCGGGTCTTTTTTTCGGGTTTTGCAATTTCCGTATTTAGGACAGTATGACATTGCATTTTCTGCATGTCACTTGATCCGAACTTCAACGGATCTCCCGAAACCGAGAGGATGCTGATATGGCAGGCATTTTATGAAGCCGAGAGGGGCTTTTTCCTGTGCAAGTGAATTCCTCGACGGTGCCTCGTATCCTGACAGCCATGCAGATGTTAAATCCCGGTTTTCAGTCGGACCCTCCATTCTCAGAAACAGGGAAAACTGTCCTCCCGCCGGAAGACGTATGGAGTAATACGTAACACCGCTGCCGCATGGAACATCAGGGTTTTTTGCCTCTCCATATCCGGGTTGCCCTGTTTTGATTTCCGTAACAGGCAGCGAACAGGCGGAGCAAAAGTCTTTGTATCTTGACGAATAAGCGGATATTTTCAGGACGCCTTCATTCCCCCCCCTTATGCTGAACTGTAATTCCATGTCACGCATGCGATAGGGAACCGTGAAGAACCATCTGTATTGTATTCCTCCGTTGACGGTCTCTTTTTTGAACTCGTTGCATTCCATTTTTTTAATCTGCTGTATTGGCGTGATCATGGGCCTTATCTGTTTTGTGACAGTTTCGGAAGAGGGAAAAGTGTACAGGTAGTCTTTTCCTTTTTTTACGGCCATGCAGGGTATGGGGAAAGACTGTTTTGTTTTTTCATCGGATAAAATGAATATTTTCACTTCATGAGCCAGGAATGTTATCTCTCCGGTGAGATTGATGGTCTCATAATGCGGATAAAACTGAGATACATTCTTTACATTGTGAGAACTGAAATCATCGGGATTGAGTTTTATTCTCTGAGGTATTGGCAGGGGGTTGCGCAATATGCACCAGGATTCATTTGCGCCGGGCTGATAAAAACCGTATATTTCGCCAAGCCCCGGATGCCCCAGCACCATTTGCCCCCGTGACGTAAATATCTTTCCGGCGTATGTGCGGCAGAATTTCATAATGTTCTTCAAGCTGTCAACCTGCCAGTTCTCCAGAGATTCCGGCTGTAACGTGTAGGCCAGGTAAGTGCTTCCCCTCATGAATGAAAGCCATACGGCGTTTGTCCATGAGACAGGCTCTTCCATGAACGGATTACGGAAAGCGTCGGGGAATTCATGATTGTCAAAGCAGTCCAGATATACTGCACTCCTGTCCCTGCGCAGAATGTTATAATACATCAGATCCCTGTGTGTGCTTGCGGAATCTCTCTGCGTTTTGCTTGGAAGCGAAGAGTATTCGGAATCTCCTGAATCAGGAAGCCACACATGATTGGCTTCAGAGAGCCACCATGGGGACGGCCACCATCCGTTGCGGATTATAATATTCCTCCTGCATTTGCGGAGCTTCCGTGCTGTTTTGAAAAATGCGTCAAGGCTTGCCTGCCTGACATGGTTTTGAGTGGGATAAAGCTTGCTGAAGGAAGGATTTGTAGCGCATTCATTGTCCCAGTCTATTTTGAAATGCACGGCTCCGACTTTGTCAACAAGTTCGCAAAAGCGTTTTTCGATGGTCTCCGCGAAACGCTTGTCCATCATCACCCCGTAACCTTCGCCAGAGTATGCTGAACTGTCACCTTTTCCAACCTCAAACCCCATTTCCTTCATGAAGTCCCTGTCTATGCCCATATAGCCGTTGTGGCTTAGCCACAAACTGAGCGCCCCCCCCGTTTTTTCAGCCAGTTTGCGGAGATTGATAAGGCCATTGTCACCGCCTACTTTTTTCTTTGCCTGGAAAACGCTCTGGCGGTCATTCCATCCTGCGTCCAGTGTGAACGCATCGGGTATTAGTCCGTGTTTCCCGAAGGCTTTGAGAAAAGCCTCGTACGCCTCACGGGAGACATCGTATTCGTTGTTTCCAAGATAAGGATCCGACCAGAAAGTGCAAAAGGAGACAAAAGGTTTTTTCAGTGCGGGAAGGCGAACTGTATCAAGATAATTCCCGAAAATTTTTCCCGGTTCGTTTGTCCATCCGAAAACCTCGTTTACAACCTGTAGTTTTCTGTTTTCCCATACAGGATGGTGTCTCAGGCATATCGCTTCCCTGTCCCCCCTTTTTTCGAATTCGCTGAATGCCGCAGGATGTTCAAGCCCTATAAAGAAGTTATTTCCTATGAGAGGATATCCGCACCCGGGGATTATTCCGGCACCTTCCTCCTCTCCCTTTTTCACCTTCAAAAACTCCGTAGCCCTGTAACCGCAGGAGAGCAAATCATCCTGTGGAAGCAATTGTCTGTCTACAACCACATAGTCGGGGGTGGGGTGTTCACGGTCTGATTTTATCAGGACGCTTTTTGTAAACCACGGGCCTTCGGAAAGGGTTATTTTTACGGTAAAGGCAATCCCTTCTTTTTCAAACGACTGGAAAAATGAATTTCTTGAAACTCCTGATTCCAAGGCGTCATCGGAAGGGGATATTTCCCTTCCGGCAATGGAGACGCATACGGCGGGCCAGTCCAGATAAAGGGGTGTCATCTTGTTTTTGCTGATTATCTTAAGCTTTCCGGAGTCAATACAAACGGAGAGTAAATCATTTGATATGTTCATGTTGTCAATTTGCCTGAATTGTTAATGAAAAAGTGATTTTTTAAAATAACTCTGGAAGCGCAAGTGTTCAAGCTGCTCCTCCTGAACACTGCCAATTGCCGGTTTTCACAATCGGCTTCTTTGCTGATATGCTGTTTTCATGGTATTGTTACGGCATGAAAAAACTTCTGATAATATTATTGCTCTTATGTTTCCATGCGGCAATAGCCGAGGTTTTCACCCTCGCCCCTTTCTCCGGCGGCAAAGGTTCCCCGTCCGAATTTCTTAGCCCTCTCGATCTCTGGACCGAACCTGTTGTTATAAACGGTGTCGGCGGCGGTCTTGAAATATCAGTTCTTGACATAGGTCTTCAGGTTTGCGTTGACCAGCTCAGGCGGAATTTTCCTGATGCAAGAATTTCAAGGAACGACAATTCAGCCCTGTTCGAAATTAAAGAAAAGAACGGCGGCAGGAAAAGAATATATCTCATCGAACTTGGAGGTGTTTATCCGGTAATCCAATTTTCGATTGACCTTCCCTCGAAAATTACCGATACTCCACCATGGCCTCACGCACTTCCTCTGCCTCCCGATTCAAAACCTGTTTCCACAATAGAGTTCCCGTCCAGAAAAGCTACATACGGATATTTCACCACCGCCCTTTCCGCCGATGAGGCGTTGCGTTCAATCAGGCTTCAGATCGGTGCGCAGGGCTGGCGGGCTTTCGGCTCCCACGACAATCCGATGAATCCGGCCAAGGGTGATGTCTTCATCAATAAAAAACCTCTCAGGATAATGATTGTATCCTTCTCGGAAAATGGAAACGGCGAGGTCTATGGCGCGATTTACCAGAAGCCGATCAGGGAGTGAAACAGCCGCTGGTCGTCAGTAAAGAGATGTTTGCTGGGATTTGTGGCTTTTGAAAAGCGTGAAAGTAAAATTTTTGTGTCAACAAAAATTTTTGATTTTTATGAGTGCAGATGTTGTGCTAGCAATGCGAGAAGATGAAGGTTCTTTCACCCAAATCCCGGGGCAGGCTGAAGTTCTCCGTGCAATCCCATTTGAATCCCGATATTTTTGACAAATTGCGGATTTCGCATAGTTCGGTTTCCGCCTGGCGCGGGGTTTTATAAAAAATGTACTTTCCATTTTTTTTCAGCATCGGCCTGGTTTCGCAGAATATTTCCCAGCAGCTGGAAACCGCCCTGGCGGTAATTATTTCAAAACTGTTCCTCCATTCCTGTTTTGCTGAAATTTCGCGTGCCCGAGCCGTGGCCACTGCCATGTTTTTCAGTTTCAGCAGGCCTGATGCGCGTCGCATGAAGTCGGTTTTCTTATGCGAAGATTCAACGGCCGTCAGCTTCAGAGATGGAAAGGCTGCGGCAAGCACAAGCGACGGAAACCCCGCACCTGCACCGATATCGGCGATTTTGAGCGAAGCGCTTTTCAGTTCCGGGAAAAATTTGACGGCATAGAGGCTGTCAATCACGTGTTTTATCCAGAATTCGTCCGGATCCGTCAATCTTGTGAGGTTGTATTTCTCGTTTTCCTCCGTGAGGAAGAGTCTGAAATTTTCCATGGTTGCGAGAAACGAAGGCATGTCCGGGATGTTGAAGGAGTGCAGAGCCTCTTCAATTTCCGCTGGAAGTGTTACATTTGTTCCCATGATTGATTCTTCTTCACTGACGACTGTTCACTGTTCACTGTTCACTGCGAGGTGGATAAATCCATAAATGATGAATGCGATGGAATAAAGCAGGAGTATCCCTGACATGGAGTATTTCCAAGACTGAGACTTTGAAATATGCCTTATCATGTCGCGGAGCAGGTGCGGTTTTCCACAGAGGAAAATCCCATATGTCCCCATGATGAAGCAGAGCAACGATAAAAAAGGCTTGCAGGGTGTTTTGAATGCGAATGATTCATGCAGGAAATAATGCGCCAGAAGAATCAGCATTCCGCCGAAGGCCCGGGCGAAAAGGAAATCCAGGAATAGATATGCGATCCATGTGCATAGTGCCGCCGCAGGGATGAGATAGACATGCATCGAGGGAGAGAGCAGGGGCTTGGAATGGAATACGCACCAGAAAAAACCGGCGCCGGCCAGAATGACTCCCAGAAGCCTGTTCCTGGGCAGTTTCTCCTTTTCTGAAATATTTTTATCACAGGTCTTGCATGTCCACGCAAATGAAATGAAGAAAAAGATTCCGGTGAGAATCATGCCTAAGGCGAATATTTTTTCAGCATCCGGCATATCTGTTTTTCCGTTCGGTTAATATGGTAAAACGCTCAATCTAACATTTTATTGTGATTATGAAAGGCTTATATGCGATTTTCAACTGGAAAAACTGCAGTTTGAAATATAGATTTAGTCTTTTAAATCGTAAATTTTCAATTGGAAATTGCAACAATGCTCAAGCTAGGCGTCAATGTGGATCATGTGGCGACTTTAAGGCAGGCGAGGAAGACCGTATTCCCCGACCCTGTCGAAGCCGCGCTCATATGCCAGAAAGCGGGTGCTCATGGAATCACAGCCCACCTGCGCGAAGACAGACGGCATATTCAGGATGAAGACATGCGCAGGCTTGCCAGGGCTGTCAAAAAACTGAACATGGAAATGGCCGTTACCGGGGAGATGGTTAAGATAGCCGTGAAACTCAGGCCGCACAGCTGCTGTCTCGTTCCTGAAAAAAGACAGGAACTCACCACCGAGGGCGGCCTGGATGTGATCGGCGGATTTAAAAACATTGCGCTGGCGGTTAAAAAACTTCATCAGGCCGGAATTGTCGTAAGCCTGTTTATTGATCCTGAGAATGAGCAGATCGAGGCGTCCCGCAGTTCCGGTGCGGAATTTATTGAACTTCATACCGGGGCTTTTGCGGGTAGCCGGGGCAGTGCGGTGAACCGTGAACTTAAAAGACTCCGCAAAGCTGCGGAATTCGCAGATAAAATCGGACTCAAGGTGAATGCCGGACACGGGATAGACTACAAGAATATAGAAGGAATAATCACCATTCCATTTCTCCGTGAGCTGAATATCGGGCACAGCATAGTTTCAAGAGCTGTCCTGACTGGCATGAATGAAGCTGTAACTGAGATGCTGAAGCTGATGAAGGGATATAAAAGCAGGTGACCAGTTATCAGTGACAGATTAATGAAAAGGAACAATCGAAATGAGCCATTTGCGGCATGCACGCAGTTTCCGCGACTTGATTGTCTATCAGAAGTCTAAAGTTGCTTCAAAGCGTATTTCCGAGATCGGGCGTATGTTGAACTCAATGATTGAAAAAGCCGCCGCCTTTTGTGGTGAGACTTCACTCTCAGTTCGCGAATCCGCCGTTGATTATTTTTCAACTGATAACTGATGACTGGTAACCGAAAGGAACACAGAAATGCCCCGCAGTGTCATGCACGACGTTCTCGAGCTTGGAGTCAATTCAAGGGCTTCGGACTGGCATATAAAAGAAGGCTCGCCCGTTACGATCAGGATTGACAGCAGGCTTGTCGGTACCGATATGCTTGCCACAAAAGATTTTATCGATAAAGTTGCCGGACTCATGTTGTCTACCGATGAACTTAAACGCAGGTTTACCGAGACAGGGGATGCGGATCTTTCATTTGTTGAGGATGATGTCGGCCGTTTCCGTGTGAACATACACAGGCAGAGAGGCTTGGTTTCCATTTCGATGAGGCATGTCAAAAGGAACATCCTGTCGCTTGAAGAGCTGGGGGTTCCTCAGTCTGTGAAGAGGATAGCCGAGTCTGAGCGCGGTATCATAATCGTCAGCGGCACAACCGGATCCGGCAAGTCCACAACGCTCGCCTCAATGATTGAATACATAAACCGGAACTTCAGAAAGCATATCATTACAATTGAGGATCCCATCGAGTATGAATTCCAAGACGCCGAATCCATTGTTGAACAGCGTGAAATAGGGCTTGATACTGTGAATTTCGCAGGTGCGCTTAAGCATGTCCTGCGACAGGATCCGGACATAATAATGGTCGGGGAAATGCGCGACAAGGAAAGTTTTGATGCCGCTCTTCAGGCATCTGACACCGGGCATCTTGTGCTTACGACTCTGCATGCGACCAATGCCACGCAGGCGGTCAGCCGTATTCTCGACTTCTACGAAAGGGCTGAGCAGGATGCAATCCGCGGCGCCCTGGCAATAAACATAAGATCAATCATGTGCCAGCGGCTTATAAGGCGCGCTTTCGGAGGAGGCGTGGTTCCAGGCATTGAGATTATGCTTAATACTCCGATTGTGAAGAAGCTTATTGAGGATAACAGGGTGGAGAAACTGCCTGCCGCAGTTGAGACAGGAAGGGAAGACGGAATGCAGTCATTCAACCAGTCGCTTCTCGGACTTGTGAACGAAGGACTCATTACAGAGGAGGATGCTCTCAAAATGGCGAGCAATCCCGAATCCCTGAAGATGAATCTAAAAGGCATATTTTTGGACTCGAGAGCGGAAATCCTTGGATGAAACTGCTTTTTATTGCAATTGTTGCAATAAAAAGATATTGAATATCGTTTATCTAACAGAGAGGAAGATTTGATGAATTTTGTAATGTGCAAAAGCAAGATACACCGAGCCAGGGTAACGGAAAGTATTCTGGATTATGAGGGCAGTCTTGAAATAGACACGAATATCATGAAAGAGGCTGGGATCTATCCGTATGAGAAAATCCTTGTGGTCAATGCTTCAAACGGCCAGAGATTTGAGACTTATGCGATTCCCGGAAAAGCGGGGAGCAGGGATTTCAAGGTCAACGGAGCGGCTGCACTCAGGGCGAAGCCGGGAGATACGATTACGATAATGTCGTTTGGAGTATGTTCCGAGGAGGAAGCCGGGAAAATATCTCCCAAGATATTGATAATGGATGGAGACAATAAGATTACACAGAAAAAAGGCCGTTCTCCTCTGGCGGATGCTGTGTAAAGTTAGAAAGTAGAACTTGGAAAGTAGAAAACAAGAACTGATTTCAAAACTACAGAGCTAATATTTCTATGTTTCATGCGTATTGTATTTATAAGTGGCTTGGGAAAGTTTTGATATTATTGAAAGAATACCGTTCTGCGGTACCTAATATGCTTTAAAACATGAATCAAAGGGTTAAAGTGTTTCATGGGAGGCGGAAAACCATTAAAAACGGGTTGTATTTCAGGACAGACGGCAACTGAATATTCAATAATGATTTTAATGTTCATGTTGGTTGCTGTTACAATGCTTCTTTTGATTTCGGCATTGAACTCCTACGGTTGGAGGATACTCTCCTTGGTGGGGCTGGATTATCCTTAGTTGGGTAAGTAATCAGTGGTCAGTGGCACAATAAGAAACTTTTGCCGATATAGTAGCGCGGTTCTTTAGACCGCGAAGATTCTCGGGCTAAAGCCACGAGCTGCTTCAAACGCAAGTTTCAAAGGAGTGCAGTTTTATCAATAAGTGGAACGCCACCAACTTGGTGGCGTGGCGGCGGAGTAATGGGAAAAGAATAAAAGATGCCGGCAAGTTGCCAGCGATCCGATAAGTCCAAAATATAAAAAAAAGGAGAAGGGGAAAGATGAAAAAGTTCATGAAAAAGAAGAGATCGGGGCAGACTATTGTCGAGTACATTCTTATTGTCGTTCTTGTTGCCATTGCCGCTCTTGTGGTTCTTGGTCTGTTCAGTGACACTCTCAGGAAGAAGATTTCCGGAGTGATTTCGAATTTGACATCCGGAACGGAGTCCACTGAAGCGCAGAGCGATGTACAGAAGAAATCTGAAGACATTCTCAAGGATCTTGATGAAACAGGTGCCAAGTAAGCGGCTTTATTTTAAGCAGGACAGGCTTTTAGCCTGTTCATGGGATTTGAATAACAGGCTGGAATTCAGTCATGCGACGTGACCAAGACACCAGCCTTATTTTGGAAATATGTTCGTAGCAGGCGAGTTTATGCGTCGTTCTTTAATGATTGCGAAGCAATCTTTTGGAGTGCGCAGTGTCAGCTGCGCTTTTGGATTGTCTTAAAGCGGTGCCTACACGCCGCACTCCAAAGTCAGGCCCAAGCGTCTGACAAAAGACAAACTGATTTTGAGCTCCAGTGGCAGTTTCAAATGGAAAAGGATTCCTCCATCATGAAGAAGAAGCTGTTCAATCTGCTCGCAAAAGCCGGTGGAGATGCCAGAGGCCAGACTATTGTTGAATCGCTCATGTGTTCCATGATTATCATGATAATACTCGTCGGACTGCTGCAGATTTTCCACATCGGAGTTGCAAAACTTCTCACTGATTATTCCGCATTCAGGACTGCGCGTTCATCATGTGTGGGCTTTGCGGATTATCTTCTGGACAGAAGCTCCAGAGTCGGCGCAATAGGCGCCTCCGGAAAGATGTTGGAAACTCAGAACAGTGCCGAGTTCAGCTCGCCGATGGCGCAGTTTGCCGCAGAAGAATTCATGATCCCCGAATATATTTCCGGGAACAGATGGCTTAAGTACGAGTATTGGTTTGGTGAAAACACTTATGACGCACCGTATTACTATGCCTATGATACTACAGGTGCCAATCCGGTTACTCCGCCTCAAACCAGCCTGTTGAATTCGCATTCGACAACAGAGACTGCTGTCAATGACAGTGTCATTTTCAATAATTATCCTTTCCCTTTCCTTGACTTGTTTGACCGGAACCGGATTATCTTCAGTTCCATCGGTGAATCAATTGATATGACCGGTTCTTCAAATATGACAAACCATGCACTCGACTACCTTGAATAGGATTCTGGAGCTATGAATAAGAATAATGCGAAAATTCCTGAGAGCGGACAGGTTCTTATTATCGGCATTATGACTGTGCTTGTCCTTCTTATCGCAATCATTTTTCTTTACGATTTGCATTCGATCATCAGAGTCAAGGTGAAAGCGCAGACAGCCGCTGACGCAGCCGCTCTCACCGCCGCCAACTGGCAGAGGCACAGCCTGAACCTCATAGGCGAACTGAATCTTGTGAAGGCCTGCACGGTTCTTGTCAGCGATATTGTCCCCTTTGGGGATGATTCCCCGGAAGGGATGACCACCTCATCTGGAATACTTACTGAAATGCAGACGAGAGTTTCATTTGTTGGCCCGATGATCGGACTCGGTGCCGCCCAGCAGGCCGCAAAAAACAATGGAATGAATAATGTTCCTCACTTCACCAATGTTGTGAACGAACACATCGGCAATCTCCTGAACGATGATTATTATGGAGCTGAAGTCGGAATTAATCAGGTTATTGAAAATTATTCCTGGAGAACCCCCTATATTCAGATGGTTGAAGCCGCTAATGCCGGGCAGGGCGGAATTGCTGCGGCGCCGAACGTGGATTTCGCCTCCATTCCGGACGTGAATCCATCCTGGCTGCTGGATGTCGGGCTTTGGCGCGCAGTTGCTGCGGAATACTGGTGTTATCCCACGCTGCGTTCTCTTGTCAAAAACTTTGATTTCTCCGGGAAATGGTGGCAGTCTTCCATTGTTCAAAATTCAGCAAGATTCCCTGAAGAATGCGAGTACTCTCCGATATATATTGAATATTCAGGGGTGGGGGATACGTCTGTTTTTGATCTTGCCAAGGGGTCACTTGATACAATGGCTGCAGGCAGGGAGTTGACTGTTTCTGACAAATATGACAAAATTGATCCCCTTGATACAGATAATATAAACACGCCTCTGCCGATGGTTAAATGGTGTATTTACGAATCAAGATGGGGTACGGGTAATATCCCTTCTTCCGAATGGACTGGATCCGGAGATATAAGTTATCTGCGTTCGCCATTGAAGCCGGAGTATATTTACGGTGGTGCCCTTGCAAAAATGCGATGTTACGCCGAGCCTACTGCAATGTCAAGCAATTACAAGGCAAGCAAGCTGTCAGGAGACTGGGTGTCTGCATCACCTGCAACTGTGGCTTCGGTAACTTGTACCGCGCTTGCCAAACCCCTTGGAAAACTGGCTGCCGGGGTGCCGCCTTATGCTGCAAGCATGGTGCTCCCGGTTTTTGACAAGTCCAGGCTGATTCCGGTGGCCATGCAGGATCCGAGCGGCCTTTATGATCCGTTTGATGCAGATCAATACGCTCTTTTCGAGTTCCTTAAATGGGCGGCCGATGTTGGCGATATTAACAGTCCTCCTCCCGGCTGTCCCAGCTCATATTATCTCGCCCTTTTTCAAAAACTTGGCAGCGAGGCTTGGCGGAGCAAGGGATGGAATAAGAATTATGTCACCCAGACCATTCCAACCCTTTACAATCCGGATACAAATCCGACCGGAGCAGGCTGGTTGCAGATGGGACACACATTTACTTATGATATAAATGGAAATCCGGTCTCAGTTATTACTACAAATGAGGATTCCTGCGATGACTGGCCCAGCGGCGGTTCCGGCAATCGCCAAGGTCCGTCAACACTGCATTAGTCATATAAAATCCCTCCCGGGATTTTATTTCTCGATGACCGTCATCTTCACTTTGAATTCCGTGGATTCTTCGGGCTGGAGGATTCTCAGTGTTTTGAATTTCTCCTTTTCAGTACTCTGCCCTTCGACGTGGCAGTTTGCCGGTTCGAGTCCTACAACATATTCGCCTTCGCCGGTTCGCTTCCATTCGGTGAAAAACGGGAGTTCCTTTTTCCTGTAGGCGACTTCAAAACTGAGTCCGAGTTTTTCATTTGAAAGCGTGCATCTTGCGAAACCGTCCTTGTCGGACGGAATATAATGGTAAAAGCACTGATCCTTGAAATCTTTGATGGGGCCGGCGAACTTGTGCCATTCCTTGATTCCCTTGGCGGCAATGTCATCCCTTGGCTCAACCTTGTGTTTTTTCGCCTTGACAATTGAATTTTCCGAGAGTAGAGGGAATCCGAGATTTATATGGTAGAGGATCATGAGCGGTGCCGGCTTGAAGCCTTCGTTTTTCACCAGATCCGTGATTTCAATTGTGTTTGAGCCGAGGGAGGTGGAGATAGTCCTTTTCAGAAGGAGGTTTTCCCCGAAGAATTTAGCCTCGCGGACTTCGCCGGTGATAGACAGGATATATTTCCCGCCCGCCCATTCCTGTCTGCAGGAAATTTTTTCGGCCGGAGTGTTGGATAAAAAACCATGCAGTGGGAGATTTTGAGATTCGTCGGGAGCGCCTGCACTTATGAGTCCGCAACCAGTCATGAGTCCACAGCCCCAGGTTTTCAGCCAGCCAGGGCCTACGGGATCATGATAGGACGGATGGCAGTAACCGTTGGCGCCTATGATTGAGAGGGGAACGCCTTTGAAGCTTGCATGCATGATATCCATTCCGCGTTCCGGGACAACAGTGAAGAAGAGTCCGCTTCCGGTATGGATGTCGGCGATTCTCATTCCGCGGCTTTTGCCGTCGGAAAGGACAGATTCCCTGACACCTGCTACCTGACTCATAGAGCCGAGATGCTTTTTAAGTTCCACCCTGGATAATTTTGAAAAGTCCATGTTCCGTATTTTTCCCTAAATTAAGCGTTATATGATGTTACTTTTTTCCTGCGGGGAAAAAGTATCAAGGATAAATATAAATCAGAGGGGAAAGACTCCCCCAAGAAAAAAGCCCGCCGTTTTAAGGGCAGGCTTAATATTTCAACTGATATTATCTCAGATTATCGTCTGTCTCTGAAACCGCCTCTGTCCCCGCCACCGCCTTCGGTTTTTTCGCGGGCTTCATTGACTCTCAGATTACGGCCGCTGTAGTCCTTGCCGTTTGTTCCTTCGATCGCCTTGAGAGCGGCATCGTCTTCCATCTCGACAAAACAGAATCCGCGGGATCTTCCTGTTTCCTTGTCTTTGATGATTTTTACCGAGTTTACTGCGCCGAATTCTGAATACATTGTGCGGACTTCCTCTTCAGTTGCTGTGAAGGGAAGATTGCCTACATAGAGGACCTTCATCGTTCATTTCTCCATTAACTTAAATTAACATTTCTATATTTCCAGAATCTACAGTTTAACAGGTGCGCCATATCGCCATAGAACCTTTGCGGTGTTCGTTGCATAGGTTCTTCGGTAAACTGACAAACCGTGCTGAGACTGCAGACTGAAAATATTTCTAAAAGCCTGTACTATATCGGGGTAAAGCGTTTTTCCAAACACTTTTATTAAAAAAACACGATATTTAATATGATTTAGAGTAAACCGGATTATTTTAACACAATTTTTTTTAACATATTTCAGGGAGGAGGGTAGATGCCGCTCTGCAGGCATATTGTTCTCGGCAATGGGAAATTCAGGTGCGTGATAAGCTTCCGGAAGGATTACAAGACTCCCCATATCACCGCCTACCTTCCCAACCAGGGAAATTCCGAAGACACAAGAATACTTGCGCTGAAGGATCAGGATCTTCCGCTTTCAGGCGATCCCGACTTCATCAAATCCACTGAAAGCGTCTTTCCCGGACGACACGTGAAAATCAATCTTGAGATTCCCGGTAAAGGCCCTTTTTCATGGGAGCTGTGGGTGAACGAAGGAGATCAGCTGCTGTTCTTCAAAAACTCGGCCGGGAGAAACTATTCGCTCAGATGCGACCGTGAAAAGGCGACGTTCAGGCAGGCTCTTCCTTTCTTCGGAAACCCGCCGGCAAAATTCCCGCAGAAAAGTTCGTATTCCAATGTGATAATGCAGGATGCGGAACTTGCCGGCATCACAAATTCACTGGCCCCCGTTTTTTCCGCCGTCATAAGGGAGGACGGCAGATTTCCCGCAGGAACGCATAATGCCTACGGCGGTGCATGGATACGTGACGGAGTGATGTCCGCAGCCGGATGGGCCTATTCCAACTATGCGGAAACTGAAAAACTCCTGGAATATCTTTTTTTGAACGTCCCCCCGAAGGATGGGCAGCTCGAGGAATACGGGATGATGATTTGGGGAGTCTATCACTACTGGTGCCATTCCGGGAATGATTCCTTTGTCGCAAAATTCGCGAACCGCCTCAGGGAGTTCGTCTGGAAACCTTTCGAATGCATGAATAACGGACTTCTCATCTCAAAGGTCGAAGGATACTGGGGACGCGCATATCTAGGTGAAGGATATTCCTTTTCGCAGAACTGCTGGGCCGTCCATGCCGTTGACTGCTATCTTAAAATGTCGGAACATTTCAAGTGGCAGGATGATTTCGACGTTCTCAAAGAAAAGAGGCAGGTTGTCTACAGCAGTTTATTTGACTGCAGGTTCAAAAGGAACGGGTATTTCGTGAAAAGGCTCATGCCGGACTTCAGCATTCAGGATTACGCTGCTGTTGAAAGGTATCTGTCGATGGGAGTGCATGCATACAGAGATGAATATGCAAGACCCGATGATCTTCTGGCGGGCCGGGGTGCGCTCAATCCGGACACACAGACCTGCACGTGCTGGCTCTGGAATCTGATACCGGCGGACTGCTCTGAAGCGCTTGCCACCGGAAATGAAATCTGGAAGCTCTGGAACCAGGGCTGGGATTTCGGCGGACTAGGGCGCTACAATTTCACA
>JBAYFV010000007.1:0-28772 GCA_041666985.1 Victivallales bacterium | reverse complement strand
TTGAGGCTGTATTTTTCCGTTCCTTCTTCTGACGATATTTATATCGCCCATCAGTCGGAACAAAAAAATCCAATCCTCAATCTAACTCGTCTATACGAAATTTTAAGATTTATAGAGCACTAGATTTGCCTATTGCTCAAACTCGGAATCGGGGACATCTATGTTGATTTTGTAGTCGGACAGGGTCATAAGCTCCATTTTGCCATCGTCGTTTATATCCATCTCTGTTTCGGACGCAATCATGATCCCTTTGAGCAAGGCATATTTTCTTATTACCGCCACATAAGGTTTTCCGGCTTTCAGCGTCATTATTTTTCTCGTGAGGTAATCGGTCTTGCTCACATAAAGAACAATGGGAGCCAGGTCTTTCATCTTTGGATGGCAGAACAGAATATAGCATGGGGAATCATAAATCTTCGCCTCTCCTGCGAATTCAACCTTGTCGAAAACATCCAGTATCGTTCCTTTGGGAGATGACATCTCATCAAGAAGCTTAATGCGTTCCAAATCATTGCCGGCAATCTCGGTTTTTTTATTGTTCCGATCCGTTACCCAGCATTTATTCCCGTCACATGCAATTTTCTGAATGACCTTCCCGTCAAGATATGTGAGGGTTCTGGACTTGTCAGGATTCTTGAATGTAAATTCAAAGGTGAAAACCTTACCGTCCAATCCGATATCCTGTTTAAGGAAATATGAATTGCTTTCCCGGTAAATACCGTTGGGATCGACTGCATTCACCATTTTTTCGGCGAGTTCCTCCATTTGAATGTCGGGAACATAGCTTTCATCCGGAACAGGCAGGATGTTTTCAGAGACACACCCTGCAATAAAAAGACAGGCAAAAAACGGAATCAGAATATTCTTCATCGTTGAAATCCCCTCAAGTATATTTATAGACTGACAGGAAATATATCCTCGATTAATCTCATTTCCACTCTGATATTTTCCTGACTAGGCTCAGAAATTCAAATATTGATAAAACTTCTTGCAGCATCTTGACAGCATATCTGTCTTGTGATATAATTCATTTAAACAAACGATTGTTTTGTCTAGGGAGGCAGCAATGGCGACGCTGAAAGAAATAGCAGGGATTACAGGGTTGTCAATTTCGGTGGTATCGCGTGCCCTCAATCCCCAGCCGGATAAAAATGCGATAGTCTCAAGCAAGACGAAGGCCCTTGTCCAGAAAACTGCTTCCCGATTATCCTTCCGTCCAAATTTAGCAGCCCGCTCCCTCAAGAAAGGCATTTCGCCGTCAATCGGCGTATTCCTGCCTGAGTTTTCCAATAATCTCATTGCAGATCTGGTAATGGGCATGGCCGAGGCGGCGGAAAAAGCCGGATTCCCGCTTGGGTTCCACTTCGGTCTTACGCAGGAAAGCTACTATGATTTTTTTAAGAAGGCAGCAAGTGAATCTAAATCCGGTATAATAACTTATCCATATATATTATCGGAGGACAAGCGCCTGACAAAGGAGTTATTGGATTATCACAATGCCGGAGGATCTGTTGTTGTGTTAAACACAGAGGCAAATCTCCATGGCATAACAAGACTGGGCATTGATGATCGCTACGGGGGCGGATTGGCTGCAAAACATCTACTGGAGAGAGCCTGCACTGAATTCATTTGTTTTTCACCGTCTGACAAGGAACGCTTTGAAAGTTTTTCTGCAACAATCCAGGAAGCCGGGTATAAAGTGAAGGCGGCAAAGGATGATGCTGATGCTGAAACCCTCTTGCGCCTTTGCGCAAAAAGGAAAACCTGCAAGACCAGATTGGGTGTTTTTGCCACAACTGACCGTAATGCCATGGGATTATTGCCAAAACTGCGTAGTCTGGGCTTTACATTTGCGGAAAATATTTTCCTGATCGGCTATGATGATTTGCAATTAACCGATTTAACAGACCCGCCCCTGACTACTATCCATCAGCCTTTCCGCGAGGAAGGAAGGCGGGCCATTAAAAAACTGTTGAGAATGCTTGACGGCGAACAAGAAGAGTCTGAGACTCTCCTGCCGGAACTTATTGTGAGAAAAAGCACTTAAAGGAAAGGGCTATCCCATGAAAGGAACAAGATTTTCTTTGATTGAGTTGCTCGTGGTGATCGCCATTATTGCAATTTTGGCGAGCTTGCTTTTGCCGGCGCTGAAGCAAGCGAAATCGCTAGCCAAAGCGTCTGTCTGCCGAGGCAATATGAAGCAGATTGGACTGGCTCTAATGATGTACACACAGGATTACAATGACTATCTTCCGGATCTCTCTTACTACGCTGGCGGCGGCGCCGGCGTTGACGGAAGAGACAATCCATGGGACTACGTGCTCTTTCCTTATCTGAATATTACAAACTTCAACAAGATAGAGGCGTTTCACTGTCCAGACGACACTGCGAACAGGATGTATGGGCCGTTGCGTCCCCAGTCCTACATATACAACTCCAATTCTGACCCTTATTCCCCTAATGCAGGGGACAAAGCCATGGGGCCGGCCTTGACTCAACTGTCCGGCATCAGGAACGCCTCCGACCTGGTCATCGTCGTCTGTGGAAATGTCGTCTGGCAGAAAGCTACGTCCGACAACAGGCCAGTAGTTGCGCTTAACACCCAGGCGGGAATAGGATATAAATACACGCATCACGGCCCGTGGGGCGACACCATAACCATGTATTTCAACCATTCCGGAGGCTCGAACTACCTGATGGTGGACGGACATGCTGAGCTGCTTAAGAACAGCGAGATGTATGGTTGGTTTCAGAAGCTGGCCGGGCACAAGCCCAGCAGGAAGAGATGGTGCGTCAATCAATAGAACAGGCAGTTTTCCATTTTGATGTTATTGAACGAAACCAGGAATAAGGAGAAGAATATGAAATTGTTGATTGTTGGTGTATTTGCAATGGTTATCTGTTCTGTATGGGCGACAGATGCCTCTGATATCGAAAAGGGAAAGAGGCCGGGGGGCAGCCCTTCAGCATCGGCAACGGATAAGAATCAGGCAGTCACGTTCCAGACGGACTTTTCAGGCGAAACCATTGCAATACGCAATTTCAAGTTCGATGGGCGTTCTTGGCTGGTGGAGGATGGCATCCTGAAAACAGTCGGAAACTTGAATCGGAGTATCGCTTTTGGGATGGGCGAAGTCGGTTGGCAGGATTATGAGGTGGAGTTCAAAGTCAAGCGTATGGAACTCGATCCCAAAGACCAGCATTTTGGGATTTTCATCCGGTGCAGTAGCGAGGATTTGCCCAAGAGCACAGCCAGTTTTCGACTCTATTGCCGGGGCGATTCGATCAATTATATTGAATGCGTCGGCAACAGGCAAACCCGGGCGGGGCTGGTGGGAAGTTTGCCTAAGCAAATGGAAGTTGGAGAGAGCGCCCCATGGATCACTTTCCGAATTGCGATAAAAGGAAATCAAGCCAGGGTTTATGTGGATAACATGCCTATCGGCGACGTGAACGACATCGTTCCCGAAAACGGCAAGATTTTTTTCTGTGCCTATAATTTGAACCTCTGGCTCGATGATTTGAAGGTTGCTGTCACGCGGTCAACCGACAATCCCCGGGCAGAAGCTGAACCAATCCGGAATATTTTGCGTAACAGCAGCTTTGAGCAATGCACCCTTGACGATTTGCCGGATTACTGGGGATGTAACCATTGGGGCATTTCCGATCCTTATTGGGTGACGCACTTCGAGGAGTGGGTTAAAAACTATGGAGTGGACCGTCAGTCTGCGTTCGACGGCAGGCGCAGCATGCGAATCCATAATCCATTTGATAAAATTGACACGGGCGGTCTCCTCTTGCGTTCCACTTCTCTGGGAACCAAGGTCAAGGTGAAATACACATTTTCCGCGTATCTGAAAAGCCAGACGCCGGGAATGAAAGTGTCTTTTAATGGACGGGAAATCGTGTTGACCGACCAATGGCAGCGATATAGCAATCCGTTTGTCAACAAAGGCCGCGGCCTGGGTGACGATGTGATCGGCGTCTATCCGCTGACCAAGGGTGTTTTCTGGGTGGATGCGGCCCAATTGGAAGAAGGTGAAAACTTGACCCCTTATCAAACAGCGCTGGATGCGGCTCCCCTGCAAACCCAAGAAGGCAATCAGGATAAGGTCATTACCGAAGTACCCAAATATGAACCCAGGCGTTTTGATGAAACGGTGGCGCTGGATGGCCGATTGGAGGAAGCCGTTTGGGAAAAGGCCGAAAAGCTGGACTTGGTCAACATTAATGGACAGACGGCAATTGAGCAAACCGAGGCGCGGATCTGGTATAATGCCGAAGGAATCTATATCGGCATCAAGTGCTTCGATGAAAATGCCGGGGAAAATGAATGTAAAATATCGGAACGGGACGGTTCTGTCTGGACTGATTCCTCAATCGAGGTATTTATTGATCCCAAGCTTACACGAAGTTATTACTATCAGTTGGCGTTCAATCAGAAAGGAGTCCAAAGCGACGCGTTTTGCGGGGATCTTTCCTGGAATGGCGCATGGCGCGTGGCGACCCATACGGATGGCAATTACTGGAGTGCGGAAGTGTTCCTGCCTTTCGGGGAAACGGGTATTGACCGCGGGACTGGGGATTGGTGGGGGATGAATATCTGTCGGAATAACCGGAATAAGAAGGAATTTAACTGCTGGTCGCCAACGTATGGCAGCTATCACACCCCGGAACGATTTGGACAGATTCACATCGATCAGAAAATATTGAATCGCTACTGTTTCGGCTGCAACGGACCGGAGTTGCAGCGGGGTTCCGATGACAAGGTTCTCCTGTCAATGAAAATGAGAAATGATTCGGATCAGGACGGTACATTCCTTGTTGTTGCCAACCTGAAAAATGCCGAGGGGACGCCGTCAGGCGATTTTGAACAGACCGTCAAGCTTGCAAAAGGGGAGAATAAGACCATTGCGCTAGGCGCGGTGACGGGCAAGTCCGAGACCAAGTACCTTCTGCATACCGCACTCTATTCCCAGGACAAGAAGACGATTTATTATGCAGGAAACGAGCAACTCGAAATCCCCTCATATTTCACGCTGATTCCCCAGTATGATCTTTACACACAGGAAAAGGAGATGCTGATAAAAGTCCGGTTCAATTTAAATGCGGACTCGTTAAAAGGCGCAAAACTGGAACTGGAGGGGTGCGCCCCAGACGGCAAGACGGTTTTCAAGAAAGTGGTGGATCAATTGGCGCGGGAGATGGACTTAAAGATCCGGGTTGGCGATTTGGCTGTCGGAAATTATCAGCTGAAGGCCAGACTGTTCAATAATCAGGAAAAACAGCTGGCCGATACCAATAAAAGCTTCCGCAAAATAGAACCGGTGCCGTACGAGGTCAAAATTGATCATCTGATCCGGATGGCGGTGGTTGACGGGAAACCGTTCATGCCCCTGGGTTTTGCCTGGGAGGGGCCGCTGACAGCGGAAGTGTTGAAATATCTGGCGGAAAACGGATGCAACGCCATTTGGTATCCGTTCACTCTCAGACCGGGGAATGATGCAACAATCAGGCAGATGTTGGATGATGCCTTAAAAGCGGGGATCAAAGTGACTCTGGCATTTCACGCCGAAGAAAAAGAGTCGGCAATGGCGTTGATCGTGAAGTTCAAAAATCATCCCGCCCTTCTGGCGTGGGATATATTTGACGAAAGATTTGCCCTTCAGTGGGGAAGGGAGAACTACGCGTTGATCAAAGACAGGTGTGCAGAGTTGAAACAGGCGGATCCCTATCATCCGGTTTATATCAATGAAAACCAATGGGGGCTGACCTATTTGAAGGGCAAAAACCTGGATTTTCCAGGGGACGTTGTCTCCATTGATTATTATGCATGGACTCCGGGCGGCAATTTCCAGGTTACCGGAGATTACATGAAGACCATGGAAGCGATGGGGCGAAAAGCGGGCAAACCAAATTGGATCTTTTTGCTGGGTGCAGGCTATGCCTATTGGGCCAGTCGTGATTATACGCCTGCGGAACAGGAGTTTTCAACCTATATTTCCGCGATCAACGGGGGTAGTGGCATTTTTTATTGGGCATCCCATCCCAAGAGCAAATCCCAGTGGGAACGAATCAAGGGGCTGTTCCAGGAACTGAAGGAGTTGACGCCTATCCTGGCATCAACATTGGAGGCGCCATCCGTCAAATGCGCGGCACCGTCAATCCAGCTTCTCACGAAGAGGCAGGGAGATGCAATCTATGTCATTGCCGTTAACAGTTCAAAAGAACCTGTTGCGGCCCGTTTTGACTTGTCGGCCTTGGAATTGAATGGCGGAGAAAAGCAGATCGAGGTGCTTTTCGAAAAGCGTCAAATCAAGGCTCGGAACAGCACCATGGAAGATCATTTTGAGGGTTTCCAACGGCATGTCTATAGAATAAACAGCAATATGCAAGTTGCCGGAAAAACAGAACACCTTCAAGACGGACTGACGCGCATAGTCAAGGGGACCGGAAACAGCAAGATGCCTAAGATGCTGACAGACTCCATTCCATATGAAGGGGTGTTTTCATTTGGCAGGAACAAAGGATATATAAAGGTGCCGGAAAACTATGAATCCCAAAAACAATACCCCCTCATATTGTTCTTTCATGGGCGCGGCGGATCAGCGCTGGAGAACAATTTCACTTCCGATGTTTTTAAAGCGTTCAGGGAGAAAGCTTCCCGGAATGGCTGCATAGTCGCTGTTCCCGAGTATGGGACAAGCTCGTGGTTTAATGAGACTGCGGAAAACATCACATTGGAAATGCTTGATTTTCTCAATAGAAAACTTTCGCTGGCATCGGGATATTATGTGATGGGATGTTCAATGGGGGGCGGTTCCGCTCTAGTATTTGCCGCCAGGCATAAAGAGAAAGTCAAAGCTGTATGTGACATATTTGGAGTTACTGATTATGCCAGATTTTACAATGAAGGACATTATCGGGATTCCATAGCATCAGCATACGGCGGTTCGCCTTCGGAAAACCCGCAAGTTTATCGGGACAGATCGGCAATTAACCATATTGATGACTTGAAGGATATTCCCGTTCTTGTCATTCACGGAGACAAAGACTCTGCCGTTCCCAAATGGAATTCCGATCTGCTTGTCGAAAAACTTAAGCAGGCTAATGGGAAAGTGGAATATATCGTCGTGTCAGGCAGAGGCCATGAAAACGGAATCGTAGCAAATTTAGAAGACAGGATCCTCGCCTTTCCGGAAAAATAAATGCTTGAAACCTTTACGGCTCCTTACGGAATCAGGAAGGGAATAATTATGTCATCACATCGTTTTCAAAAGCTTGTTGATTTCATCGGTATGGAACTGGCAAACGGTTCGTTTCCCGGTGCAGGGTTAATGGTTGACAGGAATGGAGACAGGCTGTTCGAACACTATTGGGGAACCTATTGCAGCCACGGGCAGCGCGCCAATCCGCTTGATGCCCGTGTCTCCCACATGCTCTACTCTTTTTCGAAAGGCATATCTGCTACGGTTATAATGATTGCACATCAGAAGAAGCTTGTCGATTACGATGCCCCGGTTCATGCCTATATTCCTGAGTATCGCGGAGGTTGGAAAGATGTAACCACGATCCGGCATCTCCTCACGCATTCCGCCGGTATTCCACGGTGTCCATTGTCCGCAGTATACACGCATGACGAATGGGGCAAAGGCGTTGCCGCCTGTTGCGCTGCGCCCGTCGAATGGGAACCCGGAAGCAAGACGGAATATCACGCAGCAAGCGGCCTGTTTCTGGCAGCCGAAGCTGTCCGGCGCACCATGAAAATGGCTTCCTGGGAAGAGATATGTCGCGAGTTTCTTTTCACTCCCCTCAATGCGGAGAGCCTGACTTTTCAGATCCCGTCCGATCCCCACGTTGCCCTTACTCCGCAACCGAAGGACTTGCCATGCCTCATAGATACAGCCCGTTTCAAGCTTCTTGGTCATCCAGGCGGTGGGTGTTTTGGTCGGCTTGAAGATATGATCAAAGTTCTTGAGTTACACCTCAACCAGGGAGTTTGGAAGGGGCGCGTGCTCATCCGCAAGGAGGAAGTGGCGGAAATGCATCGTATTCAGTACGAGACTCTGATTGCAAACGCCGTGAAGAGCGGCAGCCCCCGGATACATGAACCCTGGGGTTTGGGCTGGCTGATCAGGAGAGACCTTAAGGATCACTGGTTCGGGTTCGGCCAATCAACCTGCCCGCAAACCTTCAGTCATGCGGGAATTGACACAGTTCTTGGAATCGGCGAACCGGAGCGGCAGATAGCCATTGCGTTTGCGACCACCCATTCACCTAATTCACCTGAAACAACGATTCGCCTCCGCAACACGGTTACAGATCTTGTTGTGGAAGCTCTATAGCAGGAAGAAACGGGAGCAAGAAAAATGAAAAGAAGGACGTGGGAGGCAAAATGGATTGGTAGACCGGATGCGATCCTCTGGAACCCCCATCTTGATGTATTGCCGGCGCCATTTTTCCGCAAGGCACTGGATTACACCAAAGCGGTGCAATCCGCCAAGGTTTACATTTGCGGTCTTGGATATCATGAACTTTATATTAACGGAAGCAAGGTGGGAGACCATGTCCTTGATCCGGTCGTAACGCATTACGATAAACGAGTCAGATATGTAACATATGATGTTACTTCTTGCCTTATTTGCGGTAAAAACGTTCTTGGCGTAGTTCTTGGCAACGGCTGGTATAACTGCCACACTCCAGAAGTCTGGAACTTTGATAAGGCGGCATGGAGGGATTATCCAAAATTATTGTTAGATTTGGAAGTGGACAATAAAATTGTTCTTTGCAGTGACGACTCCTGGAAAATTTCCAGCGGACCAATCATTTTCGACGGGCTTCGCAACGGTGAAACCTACGATGCCCGTCTTGAGCTTGACGGCTGGCTCTTGCCGGATTACGACGACAGCAACTGGAAAACGGCCGCAGAGGTTTCTCCTCCCGGAGGCGTTCTTCAGCTCCAGTCCATGCCGCCGTGCAAAGTGATGCAGACGCTGCCTGCGGCAAAACAATGGAATCTCCCCGACGGAAGCGTTGTCTGCGATATCGGAAGGAATATCTCCGGCTGGGTGCGAATAACCGTCTCCGGAAAAAGAGGGGCTGAGTTGATCGTCAACTATGCGGAGCGGCTAAAAGGCGGCGGCGACATAGACCAGACACATATTGCAGCTTATATCAAGGGAGGTGATTGCCAGACCGACCGCTACATTCTGAAGGGTGCCGGGAAGGAAGTGTGGGAGCCGCGCTTCACCTACCATGGATTTCAATATGTGCGTATCAGTGGAATTTCAGCCGATGCCAGGCTTGAGGACATTGAAGGGCGAGTGGTTCATACAGCATTTGAACAGATCGGCAGATTTTCATGTTCAGATGAAGTACTCAATCGTCTGAAGGATTGCACTTGCTGGTCATATATCGGTAACTTTACCGGAATTCCGACTGATTGTCCGCACCGTGAAAAAAACGGATGGACGGGAGATGCACAGCTCGCTGCCGAGACCGGACTGTTCAACTATTCCGCCTCAGAAGCCTACAACCAATGGATTGACAGCTTCGCCGACATCCAGCGTCCGAGCGGACAGTTGCCAGGCATAGTGCCGAGTGCGGGCTGGGGATTCAACTGGGGCAGCGGTCCCGCCTGGGACAGCGCCTTCCTTCTAATTCCTTGGTATGTTTATCTTTACACCGGCGATGCCTCATCCATTGTAACTCACTACGATTCGATGAAAAAATACGTTGACTATTGCACCGGCATGGCAAAGGATCACATTGTTTCTTTTGGTCTTGGCGACTGGTGTCACGTCGCCTTGAACCGCATCACCCCGGTCAACCTTACTTCGACTGCATACTATTATGTTGACTGCATGCTGCTTTCGAGGTTCGCCGCAATCAACGGCAGAATTGCGGATCAGAAGAAATACGCCGGGCTTGCGGTAAAAATCAAAGCAGCGTTTAACCGGCGTTTCTATAAAGGTGACGGCATATATGCAGATGGTGAACAGACTGCGCTCGGTTGCGCAATCTATCAGGGGCTTGTGGATGATTCGGAAAAAAAGAAGGTTGTCGCGAAGCTGGCGGAGGCCCTGAAGAACAACGGGTGCAAACCGGATTTCGGCATTCTCGGAGCCAAATACGTTCCGCGCGCACTGTCTGACAATGGTCATGCTGAACTGGCATATAAACTGATTACCCAGCCGGAATTTCCCGGCTGGGCATATTGGCTGAAACAAGGCGCCACAACGCTGTGGGAAAGCTGGAACGGCGATTCTTCGTTAAACCACATCATGTTCGGCGACATAAGCGCCTGGATGTACCAGTATCTGGCGGGGATTGTTCCCGATCCGGAAAGCCCGGGGTTCAAGCATATAATCATTCATCCGCATCCGGTCAAGGGACTCGATTGGGTTAAAGCCGAATACGATTCGCCTTACGGCAGGATCAAGGTTGCCTGGGAAATGAGAATGGATGACTTTAAACTTGACATTCAAATTCCTGATTCTACGACTGCAACCGTTATACTGCCAGATTCCAATACTGAAACCATGATGTCCGGGAGGAGTCAATTCAATGTCAAAACCGTAAGGAGATATGCGTATGACTTGTAAGCCCTTGATTTCCGGCGCACTATGGAATCTCGGACATTCAAACTTCGTGTCTGAAGATTATAATTATCAATTGCCCCATGATTCCTGGATGCGGCAATTCGATCAGATGCAGGACATTGGATTAGACTTGATGTTCTTTTTCCAAGGAGTCAATAAATGTATGGCGCGTTCGTCATCGGCCGGCCCGGATTTACTGGAATTTCTGCTTTCCGAATGCGACAAGCGACAGATGCAGGCGATCATCGAGGTTGGCGGAAACAGCACATGGTCCGTAGATTTCGATCCCCTCCGGGAACTGCATATGCTGGACATGTCAATTGCCATGATTCATGAACGCTATGGAAGGCATGATTCTTTTTCCGGATGGTATCTGCCGTATGAAATCCATATGCCGCGCGGATGGCTGAAAAATATTGGCGAATTATATCGGGGAGCGGTCGAACTTTGCAAGGCGAAAACGCCATGTCTTCCCGTTGTCGTATCACCATTTTTCATGCCGGACACGACTGGCAAGGGCATGGATTTCACTTACTACGAACCGGAAGAATATGTTGACGCATGGTCAGAGACGCTGAGGTATGCAAAGATTGATATTTTGTGTTTGCAGGACAATGGCGGGCAGCATCTCTCCTGCTTTACAGACAAGGATACGGAACCATTTATTGAGGCATATGCTACGGCCTGCCGCAATGCCGGGACTCGATTATGGGGCAATGTTGAAACCGGGGAACTACCGGTTGCTGACTTGGATGATTTTGTCCTCCGGTACGGGGCAAAAGGAAATGTCAACGACCCGCGTTTCTCAAAAGACTGGCGGGCGGTGCCGATTAATCGATTAGTTCGGAAGCTTGAACTAATGTCTAACTACGCCGAACGCAACCTGTCATGGGGTTATCGTGAATTTATGCGCTCTGACCGCGCTGCTTATGAGGCTTATTATGAGTATTTCAGGAAAACATTGCCCATTCAGTAACTTGTTGGCGGCAATCCAGTACCGCGAAGTTAAACAGACCGGACGCTGCGGAATGGCAATGAAAACAGAAACTCCGGATTAGCATAACATTAAAAAGGGAAATGACGTATGGTGTCAAAAATCGATCATATTGGTCTGTGGACATGGGGCGGACGGGTGTTCAACTGGAAGAAGTATCTCGACAACATGCACATTTCGGGCATGGATACTGTTGTACTCTGGCATGACAAAGTACCGGTCAGGGCACAGGAAATCCAGGGGTATGCCCATAGTCTCAACATTCGCGTATTGTGGGGGTTTAACTGGAGCTGGAATTCGCCGGTGTGCCTTAACAGCGAATGCGACATCGCCGAATGGCGGGATACTGTTCTTAAAACCATCCGGGAAGAATATGCTCCGGTCAACCCGGACGGGATTTGCTTCCAGGTTGGCGGAACAGAATTCGGCGGAAAGTGCCGGTTTGACTGCGCGGTGTGCAGAAAGTCGGCGGCAAACGGCGTTGGTTCGCTGTTCGTAAAATTTGCCGGTGGTATTATTGATGCGGTAAAAAAGGAATTTCCGGATTTGCATATAAGCGCCGGTGCACATCTTGGCGGTGTGCATAAGAGCTTCGAAGAGCTGAAGACGCTCAATACTTCTATCAATATCATGTGGGAGGATCTGCCCGGACCGGAAAATTACATCGAAGTTCCGTTCGCATATAACTGGGATCCGCAGGAAACGGCGCTCACGAACCGGACAATTGATATGGTCAAAAAAATGTGTCAGCTTCGCGGCGGACAGGAAGATGTGGCTTTTGTGGTCAAAGGTTTTCCGTACCGGTGGGGCGGACAAGATCCGATGCTGCTGGAAGATTTTGACCTTGAAGTTCTGGCGGAAGTTTTTGAGAAGAAATGGAGTCAGGCTGCGGGGTATTGTGAAAAGCGTCTGGCTGATGCCTTAACGGTTTTCCGGATTATAGCCGAATCGCCGGCACGGTCAAAGACTGCAGTGATGCTGGTGGAGCATGGCCTGTGGGAGTATAAGCGGTACTATGCCGCGATGTTAATCAACGAGGCATTGCACAACCCTTTCCGCGATCCGGGCGAGGTTGTTCTGGCGACACGGGAGAAGATGGGATTGATTCTATAATCAGAGACGCACCGTGAACAAAGGCAAAATATCGGCGGATATGGGGATTGAGACCTTGTTAGCCTTAAAATACCGGGCGCAGGAGCCGCTAAAAATAACTTGGGCGTCCGGGAGATACAGGCGTTTGGATTCTAGGCGCAAACCCTGAGTTCGCCACGGCGAACGAAGGGTGAAGCAACGAAGAAGGCAAACACCTGAAACTCCCGCCAAATGTAAAGGTTATTTCGTGACAGTGCCTTAGCGGTATTCGGGCTTTCCCCTGGAGACAGCAAGGGGATGGGGAAAAAGAACTTTCGCCGACGCGGCGAACCCCACACAGGGGCAAGAAAATACAGGACGGACTTTGTCCGCGTCGGCGGACAGGATTCTCGCCGCAACAGATGCTCTTGAAAATTCAGGCCTTATGACTGCCGATGAACTGATACTGAACTACAAACATGTTTCCACAGTCAACGCGGGAAAACAAACTGAATAATCAGTGAGACGCCAGTGACTGTTTTCCTGAAAAACCATAGCAGGTATTCCCGAAGAAGACCAATTTATCCATTATTTTTTCTCATGCACTTGTCTTGGGATTTCCTTTGGCTATATTCAACCTGAATTCCGGTTTTGAAAAAGCGATGAAAATCAACATTGTGAATTGACTGATTCATGATCTGAAATAACAAGGACAAGATAAAAGTGGGATCAAATACATTCTTCGATGTCGGGACAGAAATATGGAACAGGAAATACCGCTATGAAGGTTCAAACGGCGTTCCCGAAGACAAGACGGTGCAGGAAACCTGGTCTCGTGTCGCCAGGGCTGCGGCCGCAAGAGAGAAGGACAGGAAACTGTGGGAAAAGAATTTCCTCGAGATCCTGAGCGGTTACCGGTTCCTTCCCGGCGGAAGGATTCTTTCAAATGCAGGCACGGCGCGCGCCGCAGTGACAATGTTCAACTGCTATGTGATGAATAAAATAGACGACTCCATTGAGGGCATTTTTGATGTTGTCAAGGACTCGGCGGTGACACAGAAACAGGGAGGCGGAGTCGGGTTCGACTTCTCAACACTCAGACCCGCAAACTCACACATCAAAGGATGCGAGGCGAAATCTTCAGGCCCCATAAGCTTCATGCAGGTCATGGATTCAACCTGCAAAACCATCATGAGCGCGGGACAGCGCAGAGGCGCACAGATGGCGGTCATGAGATGCGACCATCCCGATGTCGAGGAATTCATCACGGCCAAACACAAGAACAACAATCTCCAGATGTTCAATCTTTCCGTCGCCATAACCGACAAGTTCATCAAAGCGGTGAAGAACAAGGAAAAATGGGATCTTGTCTTCAACGGAAATGCATACAAGACGTTGAACGCCCTCGATCTATGGGAACTTATAATGAAGTCCACATACGACTATGCCGAGCCGGGATTCATCCTGATCGACAGAGTGAACCAGATGAACAACCTCCACTACTGCGAACAGATATGCGCCACCAATCCATGCGGCGAACAACCGCTGCCCCCGTACGGCGCATGCCTCCTGGGCTCGGTCAACCTGACGCAATTCGTCAGCAACCCCTTCACGCCGAAAGCGAAAATAGATTTCAGCGGAATTGAGCAGACTGTCAGAACGGCCGTGCGATTCCTGGACAATATCGTGGAAATAAGCGGATATCCCCTCGAAAAACAGAAGGAGGAGGCTGTAAACAAACGGCGCATGGGCCTGGGCATAACCGGACTCGCCGACCTTTTGATTTTCATGAGAATCCGCTACGGCTCCCCCGAATCAGTCAGAATTTCCTCGGATATAATGAAAATCATCACATATTCCGCATACGATGCAAGCGTCGGCCTGGGAAGGGAAAAAGGTGCTTTCCCGATGTTCGATCCTTCAAAATATCCAAAGGGCAAATTCATATCCTCGCTTCCCAAGGAAATCCGGAAGAACATTTCAAAACACGGTCTGCGGAATTCGCATCTGACATCCATCGCGCCGACCGGCACAATCAGCCTGTTCGCAGGAAACATCTCGAGCGGAATTGAACCGGTTTTCGCGCTGACCTACGACAGGAAAATCAGGAATTCAGCTGAACACGACTTCACTGTTGTCGAGGTTTCAGACTACGCCTACCGCAAATTCAAAACCGATAACAAAGACTCTAAAATCCCCGGCTATTTTGTCACTGCGGATCAGGTCACCCCCGAAGAACATGTTAAAATCCAGTCCGAACTTCAGAAATATATTGACAGTTCAATATCCAAGACGATCAACATCCCCACGGATTATCCCTATGAAAAATTCAAGGACATCTACATGTTCGCATGCGATCACGGACTCAAGGGTTGCACAACATTCAGACCTTCGGACAAGATTGCCGGAATCCTGGTGAAAAAGGAGGACGGGCAGGCCAAGAACGGGAAGAATGCCGTGATTCCGGATCTGCCAAGGCCGAAAGAGCTTGAGGGAACAACGTACAAAATAAAGACCCCCCTCGCCCCAGACGCCCTCTACCTCACAATCAACGACATTGTTGAGGAGGGCACCGGGAAAAGAAGGCCCTACGAACTTTTCATAAACACAAAAAACCTTCAGCATTTGAGCTGGATTGTGGCAATGACGCGGCTGATTTCGGCGGTTTTCCGGAAAGAACCGGAACCCGGCTTCCTCGTAGATGAATTGAAAAGCATCTACGATCCGAACGGCGGATATTTCTCCGAAGGCAAATACATTCCTTCGCTTGCGGCAGACATCGGACTCGTGATAGAAAAGCACCTGGTGAAAATCGGGATGATCAAGAAAAAGGAAAATGGCAACGGCGTACAGCCGACGGCCGTACAGCCTGAAAAATCAAAGAAGAAGCAGGACAAAACACAGAACAAGAACCTAATGATATGCCCGCAGTGCAACGATAAAAGCCTCTATTATCAGGAAAACTGCCTGAAATGTCAGAGTTGCGGCTACAGCAAATGCGGATAAAACCGGCAGACGCCGCTTTTATATGCGCCTAACACAAATGAAGACTCTAAAATGCTATACTATTTAACTGATCTCGACACTTATTTCGGGCCGTTGCGGCTTTTTCAATATGTGACGTTCAGAGCCGGAGGCGCCGCTCTCACGGCAATGCTCATCGCACTTCTGTTCGGCCCGTTCACGGTAAGAACACTGAAAAGACTCAGGACAACCGCGCCTTCACGGCTTAAAGGGCTTGTACCAGACATACACGTAAATCCGGAAAAAGACAAAGTGCCTTCAATGGGCGGCATTCTCATCATCGCCAGCATTACCGTTTCCACGATTCTATGGTCTCTTCCGTTCAATCCGCTTGTAACGGTTTTCCTCGTAACCCTTCTCGCCCTTGGCGGGGTTGGATTCTGGGATGATTACACAAAGGTCGCATTTGGCAGACGAGACGGAATTCCGGGGAGGTTAAAACTGTTCCTGCAGATTCTCATTGCTTTTGCCGCAGCATGGTATCTCGATTCGCTTCCGGAAACACACCTTCTCTTCAGGCAGATCACGGTTCCGTTCCAGAAAAACCCGATTATTGAAAACATACCGGCGCTAATCGCCTTTGGATTCGCCACACTGGTTGTTGTCGCATGCTCGAATGCCGTCAATCTGACCGACGGCAAGGACGGGCTCGCTGTCGGCTGTTCCATCTTCTGCACCCTCACCTACGGCATATTCGCCTATATCTGCGGCCATAAGATTTTTGCAGGATACCTGAATGTGCCTTTCATCCCCGGATCCAGCGAAGTTGTTGTTTTCGCAGCGGCAATAATGGGCGCCTGCATTGGATTCCTCTGGTACAACTGTCAGCCTGCGTCAATGTTCATGGGCGATACCGGAAGCCTTGCACTAGGCGGTTCAATAGGCCTCATTGCAGTTCTGGTAAAACAGGAATTGACCCTGATTATCGTAGGCGGCGTCTTTGTGATGGAAGCCGTTTCTGTCATATTGCAGGTCGCCAGTTTTAAGCTCTTCAAAAAACGGATTTTCCTATGCACACCCATACATCATCATTTTGAAAGACTCGGCTGGGCTGAATCCCAGATTGTAATAAGATTCTGGATATTGTCCGGCATACTGGCCCTTGTCGGCCTCGCAACACTGAAACTGAGATGAAAATCATGGCGGACATCCCTCATAAATCCCCTATTGTATGAAAAAAATCGAAAACGTAATCATCCTCGGACTCGGAATCAGCGGGCGCGCCGCAGTCGAACTAGCCCTGAAAAAAGGTTTCAAAGTCTGCGCATTTGACGAGAAAACCCCTCCCGGACTCGAAGGTTTCATGAAATCCACCGGAGACGACCGGCTTGACTTCCGTCTCGAATGGAAAAACGGAAAACTTCCCGACGCCGACCTGATTGTCATAAGCCCCGGCATCAGCAACACTTCCCCTCTTGGACAAGCCGCCACAAGAAGTAAAATCCCGGTAATCAGCGAACTTGAATTCGGCTTCAGATTCTGCAAAACTCCAATACTGGCCGTCACGGGTACAAACGGGAAAACCACAACAACCGAACTCACCTGTCACCTTTTAAATTCAATAGGCAGAAAATCAGCCGCATCCGGAAACATCGGCATCCCCCTCTCAAAATCCGTACTTGATCCTGACAAATACGATTTTCTTGTGGTCGAAACCAGCTCCTTCCAGCTTGACGGCACTGCGAATTTCGCACCGGAGGCGGCCGCGCTTCTCAACATCACTTCAGACCATATGAACCGTTATGAAACGGAAAAAGACTATGCGAAATCAAAATTCCGCGTCTTCAAAAACATAAAATCTCCCGGGAATAGAATCATGCGTTCGGATCTCCTGCCATACTGGAACGAGTTTTTCCCGGGGGCGGAAAAACCGGTCACAATCTCATGCTCGGATGAAACTGCGGACTATTATTTCGACAGGAACGGGGAAATAAACATCGGGGGAAAAGCTTTCATGGGACTTTCTGAAACACAGCTGCAGGGTGCGCACAATGCCGAAAACCTGATGGCGTCTCTCGCTCTTGTTTTTTCAGTTATCCCGGAACCGCCGCTCGATCTTCTCAAAAAAGGAATATGCGGATTCCGCACCGGATCCCACAGGCTGGAGATAGTAGGAAAATCAAACGGGATCACTTACATCAATGATTCAAAGGCCACAAATCCGGATTCCTTGATAGTCGCCCTTCGGGCTGTAGGAGCAAAAAAAAATGTCTGTCTGATAGCAGGAGGGCTGGACAAAAACATGGATTTCACATCCGTGCTGGACGAAAAAGACAGGATAAAAGCGGTTTTTCTTGCAGGAGAATGTAAAAATAAATTGGCAAATTTGTGGAAAAATGATATAAGTTGCGTAATATTTAATACCTTTGAAGATGCTGTGACTGCCGCATGTGATAAAGCTGAACCGGGAGATGTGGTTCTTTTATCGCCTGGTTGTGCTAGCATGGACATGTTCAAAGACTATAAGGATCGAGGTCAAAAATTTACTTTGATAATTAACAGGAGGTTTGAAAGTGAGTAATAAGCGTATGGCGGTTTTATTCGGGGTCGCGGCTGTTCATGTCCTTGCGATAGGAGCACTCAGCTTGACCGGCGGCTGTAAAACTCAGGAAGTATTGAAAGACAGGCCTTATATTCCGGCTCCGTCTGACACGCCGGCAGTACAACCTGTCACTCCCGTAACCGGATTAGACGCCCTGGCGGTTCCTGAAATTAAAACCGAACCTATAAAATACACGGTTAAAAGCGGCGACTCCTTTTGGAAAATCGCAAGAAATTACGGTGTCAGCAAAGAAGAACTTGCCGCCTACAATAAAATGTCCCTCCAGAAACCGCTCAAGACCGGTGTCACGCTCATGATTCCTCCGGGCGGATCTCCCGTATCTCCGGAAAAGCTTGCCTCCCATGGAAAAGCCGCTTCCGGCAAAGCCGATGCAACCCACCCGTCCAACGGCACCTATACTGTCGGAAGCAATGATTCCCTCTGGAAAATAGCAGCCAAGTACAATATAAAGACGGACGCCCTTGCCGCAGCCAATAACATTGACCCGAAAAAGCCTCTCCAGGTCGGACAAAAGCTTGTCATTCCTGAGGCTGGCGCTCATGCCGCAACCGCAGCCAAAGCGACAGCACCCAAGGCCGCAGCCAAAGGTCCTGATGCCGCCCTTGCTCCTGTTGAACCCGCAAAAGCGACTACAGGCCCGAGCGAAGAGGAAAAACTCCTCAACGAACTTGAAGGCAGGACTCCTGCTTCAAATTCAGCCGTCGGCATGAATTCAGGAGCGTCTTCTTCGTCCGTCACATATGCCGAACATGAAGTTTCAGATGGCGATACCGTGGAAGACATTGCAGCTATGTACGGGCTTAGAACCGATGACATCAGGAAAGCCAATCCCGGACTTCCTGCAGACGGAAAACTCAAAGCGCCCATGACTCTGAAGATTCCCGAAGGCTTGAAATAATCAGTTTTCCGGATATAAATCATACAAAAACAGAACTTCTCCCCTGGAGAAGTTTTGTTTTTTTAAGCTCAAAACGGAGGCTGCTGCAATGAAAACGGTTGAAGTCTATTCCCCTGCTGAAAAAAAAATGATGCTTGCCCTTGCCCGCTCAAGCATTGAAAATGTTTTGAAAAAACAGCCCCTCTCCACCCCGGATTCCCTGCCCGGAAAACTCCGCGAAACGCGCTCCTGTTTTGTAACACTCCACACAAAAGACGGGGCTCTCCGCGGCTGTATTGGAAATATAGAGGCCTTTGAACCACTGTGCAGCAATATCATCCACAATGCATCGCATTCAGCTTTTCAGGATCCCAGATTCCAGCAGATTAAATCCCTGGAGGAACTGTCAGATATCGTAATTGAAATCTCAGTCCTGACCCCGCCGGAGAAAATAAAGTCAACCGATGATTTTATCATCGGAAAACACGGGATCATTCTTTCCAAGGATTTTCACAACTCTGTCTTCCTTCCCCAGGTCGCCCCTGAACAGGGGTGGGATAAGGAAACGACAATGGGACACCTTTCCCTCAAAGCCGGACTCGATCCGTATGCCTGGAAGGAAGCGGATGCCGAATTTAAAGTTTTCGAGGCAATCGTGTTTTCAGAAAAAGAAATATGAATGGTAAAAACAAAATCGCACTCTTCGGATGCATCCTTCCCCTGGGTCTGCTGTTTTTACTCTGCATATTCCTTGCTTTCTGGCTTCACCCCAGAAAAAATGCTCCGGAACGCCCGGCTTTCATTAAAGATGCCGAACCCAAAGTGGATGAAATCCAGAGGCAGTTCACCCGGAGACTTTCGGAGGGGAAGAATGAATATGATATTGACCGGACAGTGATGGCCCTGTACAGCATTGAGAAAGCACTTGCCGAAGCAAAGAACTTCGAAACCCTCACCCCTTTCATCCTGCAAAAACAATCAGAACTGGTGGCTCCGGAAATCGCCAATCTGAAATACCGTTTTTTCAGTGTCTATAAGAAAATGCTCGAAACCAAAGACAAGGCAGCGGAGATGGATTCGATTTACAGGGTCACGTCAGGCGCTTTGTCGGACATAGCCGGCATGACAGGATATGATCTTGTGACAGGCGTAAGGATTGACCGTGAACAGGCGAAGAAAGTCTGGCAGAAACGCCTTGATGATGCCGCAAAATATGAAAAGGTTAAAACCCGTCTCGAAAAAGAGCAGGATGAAATGATTGATCTGCTGTTTGAATATTCTGAAGTCAGCGCGAAATATATCAGGGAATGGAACCGGCTCTGTTCCGCCAGGGACCGCGCCTACCTCGCATTTTACGAACGCGACTGGGAGGAACTTATCAACTGCGCACAGGCCGCCGCCAAAATGGCGCCGCATGAAAAAGAAGCCCACACCCTCCTCGCTCTGGCCCTGATTGAAAGAGGAAAGGAAACCGACGCATCATCCGCAAAAACCGTGATTGACGATATCTTGAAAGAGCATAACGGACAACACGCCCCCGCCCTGCTTCTCAGCGGGGTAATTGAAATGAAGGCGAAAAACTTCGACAAGGCCGTACTCGATTTCGACCAGTCAGCCGCCTATTACCCCAAGCAGACCGAGGAGGTCACCGACACTCTGAATCTTTACAGGAAACGCTCTTACCTCAACAACTCCAAGGAAGGACGCGTAATCATCAATACATATCGGGGGATGACAACCGGTGCCGGCTACTTCAGTCCCGATTTCCAGAAAGCCAGGATTTATATTGAAAAAGGGCAGAAAGATATCGCGAGACAGAAAATATTCGACCACTTTTTCAGGCGCAGGCTTCAGGGACAGTGGGACAAAATCCTTTCAGACTTCCAGTTCTGCAGAAGCTATCTTGATACTGAGATTCCCGGACTTATAGACCTTTCCATCGAACCGGCATGGCTCACAAACAGCGTAATTGTCACCGTCAACAACAAAGGCGGAACCGACATCCATAATGTCACGATACTGCTTTGCGTGCGTTTCACCGACATGTTCAGGGGAGACTACATGTCGTTCCCTGTCGGCGAATCTACAGCTCTGCTTCCGGCAGCTTCAAGCGTTAATTTTGGCAGACAGAATATAAGCGACATTACGAAGGAGAATATCGGTTCCGTCAAGAAATGGAAAGATATAATTGAATACGGCGCGGTTCTTATTTCGGATGAAGTCATAACATGGCTTCCTCCGGCTCCAAAGCCCCGGGAGGCTGAGCCGCAGGAAAAAAACGGCAGGGATGCCGCAGGAAAAACAAGGGAAATCATCAGGGAAGCAATCGACTCCGTGGCGAAGTAAACCGCTTTGCATTCATCACATTCATGTAGTAGCCCATACATTGACAAACTGCGGGAGGTATTTATGAATCACAAGTTTTTATCGGTCTTTTTCTGCAACCTTTTTATCTTTTCAGCATGCTGCCTCTCCGCACCTCCGCCTCCAGGACCGTATGACACCCTGAAGACAAAAACCGGGGCAGTCGTCAAATGCAGCCCTGACGGAAAAGCCGAAGGCTCGCTCCCTCCAGGAGAAGCCATCAGGAATCTGAAAAAGGGGTCAATACTGCATCTTCTCCCCGGACACTACAGCTCCTCCTTCGATATTGACAACGACGGCTTGATCATCGAAGGGGAGCCGGGAGGATACTGCGCCGCCAGCATCACCATAAAGGGGAAGAAGGCCATTATAAGGAACCTGTGGATTGACAATGTGAACTGCAATACCGATCTTACGGTCATTGACTCAGTGATAAGCAACTATAACTGTCGGACTAACGAAAAGAAAATGGAGCAGGTTTTCTACAACTCATGCTTCAACAACATACAAATAGACAGTTGCAGGGACAACAAGCTGAACTTCACAAAATGCACTGTCGTGAGCGACAGCAGCCATGCTGTCTCGTTTTCATGGGGAGACACAAACATATCCTTCTCAAACTGCATCCTGTCCGGCAAAAACAAGCTCTTCAGACTGCCCGAGCTCGACAGGAGCAACAAACAAGGCGTGAAAATATCCCTGGACAATACTCTTCTTTACGGTGAAATGGCTCTTGCGGACGGCATTGACAAGTCGGGAGTCAACAGTAGGGGAAAAGAGGAGACTGTGCGCGACATGAAAGGTCTAAAAAGACTGACAAAACAGCTTGTCACCAAGGGCGAAGTGATTACCGAAAAACCTATGTTTAAAAAAGAGAGAAATGCCAATATGCTTGAAAAGAGTACTGCGGTGACAACTGGCTCCTCCTCATGCACAAACTATTACATTCCGGATCTGAATATGTTCGTGCTTGAAGACGAATCTCCGGGAAAAGACAGAAATATCGGCGCAACCCTCAGCGATGAAGTATTCCAAATCCGGGAACAGCCGAAAGATGCCAATAAACCCGCAACACCTCCACCGCCACCTCGGGCCGCCCCTGATTCAGCTCCGGAAGCAAAGCCGCCCAAAGAGGGAAAATCCGCCAAACAAGACGAGATTGAAGAAGCAAATCTCAATGAGATTGGCATACCCGCTCCTTGACTGCCCATGCAAAATATCAGTCAGACAAGTGATTGAGTCCGAACCTCAACACCTCTATGAATTTTTCAATGTCCTTTTCAGAATGGGCGGATGATACGAAATCAAGCTCGAACTGCGACGGCGAGAGATAAATGCCGTTATCCAGCATTGCCCTGAAGAAACCTGCGAACTTCGCAGTGTCACAAAGCTTTACCTCATCCAGATTCCCCAGCGGCTTCCTGTCGGTGAAGAAGATTGTGAACATTCCGCCCTCGGCGGCACAATGAATCTTCAAGGATTTCTCCCGAGCCTCGGAATCCACTGCGACGGCAATCTTTTTTGCGAACTTCGCAAGCCGGGGATAGGGATTCTCCTTTTTGAGAATCCTTAATGTTGCGATCCCGGCCGCAAGCGCCACCGGATTTCCGCTTAGCGTTCCCGCCTGATAAACCGGTCCGAGCGGAGCAAGCTTTTTCATTATTTCAGCCTTTCCCCCGACAGCGCCAATGGGCATTCCTCCCCCGATTATCTTCCCGAGAGTTGTCAGGTCAGGAGTGACCCCGCAGATTTCCCCGCAGGTCGTAGGGGCAAGACGGAAACCTGTAATGACCTCATCAAAAATCAAGAGAGAACCGGATCCGTCTGTAACCCCCCTTAAAACCTCGAGGAATCCCGCTTCAGGTTTAACAAGCCCCATGTTTCCGGCAACCGGTTCGACAATCACTGCGGCAATTTCCCTGCCGTGTTTTTCAAATATCTTCTTCACCGCATCCGTGTCGTTGTAATGGGCGACAAGGACATCCGCCACTGCAGACGGAGGTACTCCCGCCGAACTCGTTATGCCTCCGGTCAGAAGCCCGCTGCCTGCGGAAACAAGAAGACAATCGGCATGGCCGTGATAACATCCGTCGAATTTCAGTATCTTGTTTCTCCCGGTAAATCCCCTGGCAAGACGGAGTGCCGTCATCACAGCTTCAGTCCCGGAATTGACCATGCGCATCATCTCGAGATATGGAACCATTTCATTCAGGAGTTCGGCCATTTCGACTTCGCGCGGATTACATGTCCCGAAACTCATCCCTGAAGCCGCCGACTCCCTGACTGCTTCAACGACTTCGGGTCTTGCATGACCAAGAATCAACGGCCCCCAGGATGCACAGAAATCCATATACTTCTTGTCGTCCGCATCATAAATATAAGCGCCTTCGCCCCTCTTGATGTAAACAGGATTTCCGCCGACAGATTTAAACGCCCTTACCGGGCTGTTAACTCCGCCAGGGATGAGTTTCTGCGCTCGGTTAAATAAATCATTGCCAATTTCAGATTGCCGATTGCCGATTTTCATTTACAACTCCTCCTGCAGTCTTCCTTGATGATGCCATTATTTTTAAGATTATCATCTGAAAATTTCCCCGTACCGGTTCGCCCAGTATGAAAGAATGATATCGGCGCCGGCGCGGGAAATCGCCATGACAGATTCTTTTGCCATTCCATTCAAATCACCCCAACCGCGTTCGGCGGAAGCTATTATCGCCGAATATTCGCCGCTCACATTGTATGCGGCGACAGGAAGAAGAGAATTCGCCTTGACCTTGCTGATTATGTCAAGATAACAAAGCGCGGGTTTGACCATTAAAATATCGGCACCCTCTTTCTCGTCCTCTACAGATTCGCGCAATGCGACATTCAAATTGTCGAACGAAGCCTGATATCCTTTGCGGTCGCCCTTGCCGGGTTTTGAACCGGCGGCCTCACGGAACGGACCATAGGAATACGATGCGAATTTAGTTGAATAACTCATCAGGATTGTGTCTTTGAAACCATTTGCCGAAAGTGCGTTCCGGAGAGAGCGTATCTGCCCGTCCATCATTGCGCTTGGCGCAACAGAATGCGCTCCGGCTTCAGCATGTGAAACCGCCATTTTTGCCAGAACGGCAAGGGTTCTGTCATTTTCAACCTCGCCGTCCCTGTCAAGAATTCCGCAGTGCCCGTGTTTTGTATACGCGCACAGGCAGACATCGGTGAAAACCACAAGGCGGGGATAGGTTCTGCGGATTTCCTTCACAGCCTTCTGGACAAGTCCGTCCTTCTTGTGTGAATAACCGCCGTCAGAACTTTTTCTCGAGTCTTCCACTACTCCGAAAATCATCACTCCGCCAATACCTGACTTCACGACCGGCTCAAGCCTTTTCAGGAGAATGTCTACGGACATTCTGCTCTGGCCGGGCATTGCGGCGATGGGAACATCCCTGTTTCTGCCTTCTATCACAAAAACCGGCCATATGAATTTCTCCGGTCCCGGGAACGGCTGAGAAAACATTTTCCTTAGTTCCTCGCTTTTCCTGTAGCGCCTCAATCGTGTAACTGGATACATGTGCGTCCACCTTTTACTTTTTCATTATTTCCTGACAGCATGGCAAGCCTCAGGCCTGCCATGCTCTTTCAATCCGGAGGATTGAGCTACATAACATACAAGCCGGAGGCTTGTGCTACCCCAAGATCTTTCTTTCAATCAGTTCTTCGGCCAGCGATTCGATGCAGCCGTTGACTGTCGCCTCCTTCGCCAGAATCATATTGCTTTTGCATTTAAACTTCTTCAACGTATCAAGCGTAGGCCTGCCGATGACAACTGTATCCTTTCCCTTAAGCTTTTCCAAACCGAAATTGTCCCGGAACGATTCAACAGCAGACGAACTCGCAAAGAGCACCGCTTCAAATTCAGGAAGCTTTTCGTGTTTCACGGGAACGTTCCTATAGAGGATTTCATCAGTGACAACTGCACCCGACCTGCGAAGTTCGCAGGAAATTTCCTTGCCGGCCTTGTCGGAGCACAGACGCAGGATCTTGTCGCCTTTCCTGACTACGGCCTTCAGCGCCTTCATCATCCCCTCGGCTCCGTAGTCGCTGGAAGCTTCGAGATCCGGCCTTATTCCGTGTTTCCGGAATTCATCTGCGGTCCCGGGACCACACACTATGATCTTAGGCAGACGCCTGAAATCATAACTTTCTTTCTTCAATGATTCAGCAAATATCTTCACCGCCGAAGGCGAGGTAAGTATTATCCAATCATACGAAGTAGCGCAAGCCTCCGGCTTGCCATCTGTTCTCAATCCGGAGGATTGTGCTACTTCTTCTTGACGCAAGCCGGAGGCATGCGCTACTTCAAGACTTATCATCGGCATTTTGATCGGGACGCCACCCAGATCGCGGATTGCCAATACCGCCTTTTCCATAATTGCTTCGCTGCAGGTGAGAAGAACTTTCCTTCCCTCAAGCGCGCCGTTCTTCTTTAGAACATATTTCGGATTGGCATTCTCACCTGCGATAAAGATTCCCGGGGCTTCGCCTTCGGGAATTTTGATGAGTGAACGGGCGAATCCGCCGAGAGAACCCGAGACTATTTTCTGTTCCGACTCATTTCCGGCGGACAAGACAATGGCGGCAGGTTCATCTTTACTGCGCCCGTCTTTTATAAGTGACTTTGCGATACTCGCAGTTTCAGCGAGCCCCATGAAGAACACGGACGGGAAAGCAAGCCTCTCATCCCTTGAAACATATTCAGATTTTGAAGAGCCGGACTTCCTGGGAGTCATCACGGAAAAACCGCGTGAAAGACCGCGTCTTGTAAGCATCAGGCCGGTGGCTCCAACCGCATTCAGGCTGCTGACGCCGGGAATCACGCGGTATGGCAGACACAGTCCGTCAAGAGCCTCTATCTCTTCTGCGAGTCTTCCGAAAATTGTCGGATCGCCGCCTTTAAGCCGGACAAGACGTTTACCCTGTCTTGCGAATTTCGCAATCAATGCATTGATTTCGTCCTGCTTAAAGCTGTGCCGACCGCTTCTCTTGCCGACAAAAACAGCACTTGCCGAACCAGGAAGGTTTTTGACCAGTTCGGATGAAATTAATGCATCATAGAGGCAAACATTGCAGTTTTTCAAAGCATTGACTGTTTCAACTGTTGCGAGATTCGCATCACCCGGCCCCGCCCCGGCAAAAACGACGGATTTTACAAAAAGCTTGCGGACTTCGCAGAAAAGGCTGTCGTTTTTTCTGAATGTCAGGGCGAGAAAACCCTGACCTTCCGGCGGTGGAAGCTCATCAAGGGGAATGTATTCGGAAATCCTATTGTCAAGACCAAGCCTGTTGAGTCCGGCCGCCGCCATGATCAGCATATCGAATTTTCCTGCGTCTAGCTGGGCGATTCTTTCCTCAACATTGCCCCTGACCGGAAGAAGTTCGGCACCGGGGAAATTCTTTCTGCAGTATTCTTCACGCCGGACGCTGCTGACACCGATTCGCAATAAACTCGAAGCGCGAATATCGAAATCCGAATTAGTTTTAGATTTCGGATTTCGGATTTCGGATTTAAAACTCTGTGCCTTTGCGACTCTGTGCCTTTGCGACTCTGCCTCTGGCATTATAATCACGTCTCTCGCATCCTCGCCCCAGGGCAACCAGAACCAGTCAATTCCTTCGGGCACGGGGTACTGGAGATCTTTCGCGCTGTGAACAGCGCAGTCGATTTTTCCCGAAAGAAGCGCATCATCCAGATCTTTTGTGAAGAAATCGGCGGGAGAAACACGCAGATCCCGCTTTTTCTCCCTGTCTCCGGGGGTTGATACGGTAACAGGCTTGAAATCAGCGTAAGGAAGAATTTTCTTTAACCTCTCGAGAGAATCCGAGGTCTGGGCAACGGACAATCTGCTTCCACGCATTCCGACTTTGATTTTTAGTTTTTTCATGTTTGAACGGGTTTTATTCACGCAACCTTGAAAAAACCTTTAACAATCGTTTTAAGCCTGCCAAGCAGCTTCTGATTGCTGTCTTCAACTTCCGTAAGAAGATATTTGCATAATTTCCTGTCTTCAACTTTTATGTGGTTCATAAACCAGTTGACAATCAGGTACTCTAATTTAATGGCTGTTTCACGGGGGGAGGCATTGGCTTTGAGATTTGACTCCAGACGGTCAATTTCTTTCCGGAAATAAAGATGCCTGTTCTTATGCTGGGCAAAATACGGATATTTATATTCAACCATGGATGATTCCTCAACGCCGAAATGCTCCAGGATATAATATCTGAGGAAAACAAAAGAATCCATTATGGTTTTAGCATCATCTTCCTTTATTGAACTGTCAAGAACCCTGTTTACAAGCTTGAAAAACTGCTTGTGCTGATTGTCAATAAGCTTGATTCCTGTTTCAAGATCATTTTTCCATACTATTTTTGCGTGTTCCGTCATATTCCCTTTCCATTTTGGGAGAATGTTCATAAAAAGATATTAGCCGGGTCGGCTCCCCGTCCCATCTTGTCTGCACACATATCAGCTCAATTCTTTTTTCTGATCCGTCGGGACGGATAAAATCAATTGTGCCCGCACCTTCGGAGGGGACCGGATAGGGGAATTGGGCTCCGAGCATGTCCTTGACTTTCGGGCCGAAAAAACTCTCAGATGCTGCATTAACATATTTCACGGTGCCTTTAATGTCAACGATGAGTACGGGATATGGAAGTTTTTCAACGATATTCACAAAATTCTCTTTTACGGAGTGAACTGATTTTTCAAGTTTTTTATGCCGTGATATCTCAAGCGCAAGCGAAAAAACATTTCCGACAGATATTGCGAAATTCTGCTCTTCGACCGTCCATTCCCGCTGTTCGCCCTGATGCTCAATGCATATCACCCCGATAATCTCCCCGGCAACAAAAACCGGAACATCAAGCGTCGAGGATATCCCGTTGGGCTTCATATACCCGTCTACAAGCTCAGCGTATCTGGGATCAGTCTGGGAGTTGTTGGAAACAATCACCCGCTCTTTTCTCAAGGCGTTGAAATATGAAGGGTGCCGGAGGACATCCAGCTCACTGTCGCTTGAATGTCTTCCCGCCTTCTTCTCAAAAAGATCCGCGCAGTAGAGTTTGGAAAAATCGGTATTGAACAACCAGAGCGATACCCTTTCAACCCCGACGACATCGGCGACAGTCCTGGTGATTCCTGTGACAATTTCCTCGAAATCAGGATTATAGAGCACCTCGGGCGATGTCCAGCCGACAAGTATCCTGTTATACTCAATCAGGGCATCCCTGCTCCTC
>JBAYFV010000006.1:0-30102 GCA_041666985.1 Victivallales bacterium | reverse complement strand
TGTTTTATTAATCTGTGCTTCTCATGGTCGGAGATATCGTCTCCGTTTTTTCGTGTAAATGACATACTAACAATCTGTGCGGGTGAACTATGGCTGAACGCTTAAATTTTGGAAAACTGCAGGATGTGCTTGATATTCCGGATCTTATCGGGGTCCAGCTCGAATCTTATGCTTCCTTTCTGCAGAAGGATGTTCCTCCGGAAAAAAGAAAAAATCTAGGGTTGCAGGAAGTTTTCAAAGAGGTTTTCCCCATTGAAAGCTTTGACAAACAGCTTGCCCTGGATTTCAACAATTATACTATAGGCGATGCTAAGAGAAGTGTTCTTGACTGCATCAAGGACGGCGAAACATACTGTTCGCCGCTGCATGTTTCATTCAAGATAGACGATAAAGGCAAAAAAGTGGAGGAAGTTGTCTATTTCGGCGATCTTCCCATGATGACCGACCGCGGAACCTTCGTCATCAACGGCGCTGAACGCGTAATCATAAGCCAGCTCCACAGATCCCCTGGCATCTGCTTTGAAAAGACACGCCATTCCAACGGACGTACGCTCTATTCTTTCAGGATCATTCCTGATCGCGGTTCATGGATGGAAGTACAGTACGACATCAACGACCTCATTTATATTTATCTTGACAGAAGACGCAGGAGAAGAAAATTTCTCATCACCACATTCCTCCGCGCAATAGGATACGAGACAAACTCGGACATACTCTCTGCAATTTACAAGGTTGAGACACATACAGTTGCAACCCTGCTTAAAAAAGACGGAAAGGAACTTGGAAACTTCTACACAGTCAACGATGTTACGGATCCTTCGGGTTCGGTCATTGTCAATGAGCTCGAACCCCTGACGGAAACCATTCTGAAAACAATTTCAGACGCCGAAGTCAAGAAAATCGAACTCGCGGAAGTTCCGGACGGCCTCAACCACATAATACTGTGTCTGAAGCGTGATCCCGCACGCACACAGGAGGAGGCTCTGAAGGAAGTCTACAGAAGAATGAGACCCGGAGATCCTCCGAGCATAAACAATGCAAAACAGCTCCTCAAACGTTTGTTCTTCGACGTTCGCCGCTATGATCTTGGCGAAGTGGGACGTTTCAAAATCAATCAGAAGCTCGGCCTCAACACCCCCATCAACGTAAGGATTCTCGACAAACAGGATCTCATGGAGGCGACCAAGGGTCTCATAAAGCTCCGCAATACGAGCGGACAGGTTGATGATATCGACCATCTCGGCAGCAGACGCGTAAGGACCGTAGGCGAACTTCTCCAGAACCAGTGCCGCGTCGGACTTGTCAGAACAGAACGTCTTATCCGCGAACGCATGACGCTTCTCGGAACGGACGGTCAAAATATAAGTCCGGGACAGCTTGTGAATCCAAAAGCTTTCGCAGGAGTCGTGAGAGACTTTTTCGCAAGGAATCAGCTTTCCCAGTTCATGGATCAGACAAATCCGCTCTCCGAGATCACGAACAAAAGACGTTTAAGCGCCCTTGGACCGGGCGGACTGAGCCGCGAACGTGCGGGATTTGAAGTCCGCGACGTCCATTCAAGTCATTACGGAAGAGTATGCCCGATCGAGACGCCTGAAGGTCCGAACATCGGTCTTATATCCTCTATGTCCCTCTATTCCAGAATCAACCGCTACGGATTCCTTGAGACTCCATACAGGATTGTCAAGAACGGTGTTGTTTCAAAAGATGTCGACTATCTTACCGCAGACGTGGAGGAGAAATTCGTAATTGCCCAGGCAAATGCCACGATTGACGAAAAAGGGAAATTCCTCAGTGACATGGTAATGTGCAGATATCAGGGTGATTCAGCTGAAAGGCTGAAAACATCCATCCAGTACATGGATGTTTCACCGAAACAGCTTGTAAGCGCGGCTGCGGGACTTATTCCTTTCCTCGAGCACGATGATGCCAACAGGGCTCTCATGGGTTCAAACATGCAGAGGCAGGCTGTTCCTCTGATGACAACCGAAGCTCCGCTTGTCGGAACAGGTCTTGAACGCAGAGTCGCCGCCGATTCCAGAGCGGTGTCGGTAGCTGAAAAAGAGGGGATAGTTGCAAGCGTCACAGGGAACACTGTTATAGTAACTCATGACGGCAAATTGCCCAAATCTGAAAAAGATGAAAAGGCGCAGACCTATCAGCTTAAAAAATATCTGCGCAGCAACGCGGGAACATGCATCAACCAGCGCCCGGTTGTCCGAGTCGGGCAGAAAATCAAAAAAGGCGGAGTAATTGCGGACGGAGCCGCGACTTCACAAGGCGAACTTGCCCTCGGCAAAAACGTATTTGTCGCTTTCATGCCCTGGTGCGGATACAACTTCGAGGACGCCATCGTCATCAATGAACGAATTGTGAAAGATGATGTCTTCACAAGTATTCACATTGATGAATTTGAACTAACCGCCCGTGACACAAAACTGGGTCCCGAAGAAATCACAAGGGATATTCCGAACGTTAGCGAGGAAGCCCTGAGGAATCTCGGGCCGGACGGAATTGTAAGGCTGGGCGCTGAAGTCAAGGCCGGAGATATTCTCGTCGGAAAAATCACACCAAAATCCGAAACCGAACTCGCCCCCGAAGAAAGACTTCTCAGGGCCATTTTCGGTGAAAAGGCCGCAGATGTCAAGGATTCAAGTCTTATCGTGAGCAGCGGCAAAGGCGGTATTGTGATGGATGTCAGGATTGAGAGAAGCAAAGATCCCAACAGACAGACCTTGACAAAATCCGAAATCAGACGCCAGGCGAAACTGGCGAAGGACAACTACAAAAATGAAAACAACGAAATCGTCGAGGAACTTGCGGACAGACTTGCCGAGATAATGCTCGGACAGAAACTCCCCTGCCCGATTTACGACGGTTCTTCATCAAAACAAAACGCGATACTTATTTCCGCCAACAGGAAAGTCACGCGCAGCTCGGTGCTCAAGCTCGCCAACAAGTATCAGTTATACAAAATGGATACATGTCCGCTCAAGAAGACAATTGACGGCATAATCGATGTTTTCGTCCCGAGATTCAAGGAAATCGAATTCAACAGGGATGAAATCCTCAAGTCTCTCGACAAAGGGGAAGGCGTTGATCCCGGAATCGTCAAAAAAGTCAAGGTGTACGTGGCAAGCAAACGCAAGCTTGAAGTCGGCGATAAAATGGCCGGCCGCCATGGAAACAAGGGTATTGTCGCCAAGATTGTCCCGGAGGAGGACATGCCTTTCCTTGCAGACGGAACCGCCGTAGACATTGTTCTGAATCCGCTCGGCGTACCGAGCCGAATGAACGTGGGTCAGGTTCTCGAGACACATCTCGGCTGGGCTGCAAAAATACTCGGAATGACGGTCGCCAGTCCCGTATTCGACGGTGTGAGCGAGGAGAAAATAGTCGAGCTTATGAAAAAAGCGGACGTACAGCACAGCAAGGACAAGGGGGAAAACTACAACCTCGGGTTTAAAGTTGAACACGGCAAGCATGTGTTTGACGGTAAAACAGAGATCTATGACGGGAGGTCCGGAGAAAAATTTGATCAGAGAGTCATGGTCGGACAGATATACATGATGAAACTCGACCATCTCGTGTCGAACAAGATCCATGCACGAGCCGTCGGCCCCTACTCGCTTGTAACGCAACAGCCACTAGGCGGAAAGGCCCAGCACGGCGGTCAGCGTTTCGGTGAAATGGAAGTATGGGCCCTTGAAGCATACGGGGCGGCCTATACTCTTCAGGAAATGCTCACGGTCAAGAGCGATGACGTCGTCGGACGTGCGAGGATTTACGAGTCCATTGTGAAAGGCCACAACGTACTCGAGCCTCACAGGCCAGAATCATTCAATGTTCTGCTGAAGGAAATGCAGAGCCTTGGTATCGATATCCGCATTACAAACAAACAAAACTTGCCTGATTAATTTTTGCAGGGAGGGTTCAACAGTGATTGACAGCAGTTATGCATATAAAGAGCTTCTCGGACAGCGTGAGGAATCATCCTCGTTCGGAGCGGTCACCATCAACGTGGCGTCTCCTGAAGTAATTCGTTCCTGGAGCCATGGGGAAATCAAAAATCCTGAGACAATAAATTACCGCAGCTTCAAGCCGGAAAAAGGCGGACTTTTCTGTGAAAGAATTTTCGGGCCTACCCGCGACTGGGAATGCAATTGCGGAAAATACAAACGGGTGAAGCACAAGGGTGTCGTCTGCGACAGGTGCGGCGTTGAAGTCACACAGTCAAGAGTCAGACGCGAACGCATGGGTCACATTGATCTTGCTGTTCCGGTGTCACATATCTGGTTCTTCAAGTGCATGCCGAGCCGTCTCGGCCTTATGCTCGACATGACGGCCAGGTCTCTCGAGAGAGTCATCTATTACGAAGACTGGGTTGTCATAGATCCTGGCAATACTCCGCTTAAACTCGGACAGCCCCTCACCGAGCTGGAATATCGCGAGGCCAGGGAGGACTACGGCGACAACTTCAAGGCCGACATGGGCGCCCCTGCCGTCAGAACGCTGCTTGAAAAAATAAAACTCGACGTCCTTGCAAAAGACCTCGAGGAGCAGATGTCCTCCACGAGAAGCAAGGTGATCCGCATTAAACTCGCGAAAAGAACCAGGCTTGTCGAGGGATTCATCAAAAGCAATTCGCGTCCCGAGTGGATGATTCTGGAAGTGCTTCCGGTCATTCCTCCGGATCTCAGACCCCTTGTCCCCCTGGAGGGCGGAAGATTCGCAACATCGGATCTCAACGATCTCTACAGGCGCATAATAAACAGAAACAACAGGTTGAAGAACCTTCTGAAGCTCAGAACCCCGGAAGTCATAATACGTAACGAGAAACGCATGTTGCAGGAAGCTGTAGACGCCCTGCTTGACAACGGCCGCCATGGCCGCGCCGTCACCGGCGCAGGAAACCGTCCCCTCAAATCCCTGAGCGACATGCTCAAGGGAAAACAAGGCCGCTTCCGTCAGAACCTTCTCGGGAAACGAGTTGATTACTCGGGCCGTTCAGTTATCGTCGTCGGTCCTGAACTCACACTGGGACAGTGCGGTCTCCCGAAGAAAATGGCTCTCGTTCTCTTTGAGCCTTTCATTATCCGCTATCTCAAGCAGAGAGGCTACGTGCATACTGTCCGCAGCGCAAAAAAGATGATCGAGCGCGGCGAACCGGTTGTATGGGATATTCTTGAGGAAGTGACAAAGGGGCATCCGATCATGCTGAATCGCGCCCCGACGCTCCACCGCCTCAGCATACAGGCGTTTGATCCCATCCTTATCGAAGGTTCGGCCATTCGCATACATCCTCTCGTCTGTACGGCTTTCAACGCCGACTTCGACGGTGATCAGATGGCTGTCCATATTCCCCTTTCAAGCGCTGCACAGCTCGAGGCTAAGCTTCTCATGTATGCCCCGAACAACATATTCTCTCTTGCAAACGGGAAACCTATCACCTCGCCGACCCAGGACATCACTCTGGGCGCCTATTATCTCACAGTGAAACCAAGAAACGTGGAGAAGGCGAAATACTTCACGAATTATTACGAGGTGTTGTCCGCCCTGGATTCCGAATGCATCAAAATCCATGACGCAATCTATCTGCCGAACCCTGATTTGGGCAAAAAAACAATTCACGGAAATTCGGAAGGCCGTTTCATCGTCACGACCGCAGGCCGCTGCATATTCAATGAAATCTGGGACAAAAGCCTCGGATTCTACAATGATTCCGCAGACAAGAAACGCCTGGGGAAACTTATCACTCTGACTTATGCCAATGTCGGACATGCCAAGACCGTCGAGGTTCTCGACGCGCTGAAAAAGCTCGGTTATGACTATGCGACGCGTGCGGCATTCTCGATTTCAATCACGGACATGATCATTCCTGAAAAGAAGCAGGAACATATCGACAATGCGAGAAAGGAAGTCGATAAGGTCGAGGCCCAGTTCCTCCGCGGTGTCATAACAGCGGGCGAACGCCACAATAAAATCATCGACATCTGGACACAGGCCAGCAACAGGGTTGCCAACGAACTCTTCGCTTCTCTTGACTGGTCAGGCGACAAGTCGAAAAACCATGAAATCAATCCCGTATTCGCAATGCTTGATTCCGGCGCACGGGGAAGCAAGGATCAGATCCGCCAGCTCGCAGGAATGCGCGGTCTTATGGCCAAGCCTTCAGGCGACATCATCGAACGCCCCATCATATCGAACTTCCGCGAAGGCCTCTCTGTTCTCGAGTACTTCATCAGTACCCACGGGGCAAGAAAAGGTCTTGCGGACACCGCACTCAAGACAGCCGACTCCGGATACATGACCCGTAAGCTTGTTGACGTGTCCCAGGATGTCATATGCCACGAGGAAGACTGCGAAACCGTAAAGGGGATATGGGTCGGGAACGTTATTGAGGGAGATGAGGAAATCATACCTCTGAAGGACAGAATCGTAGGCAGATTCAGTGCCCAGGACATCCGCGACCCAATCAAAGGCGACGGTTCGCTCATTGTTGCGGCAAACGAGGAAATAACTGAAGCAATAGCCGAAAAGATAGTTGAAAGTGGAATCAACCGCATCTATCTCCGCTCGGTTCTCACATGCGAAACACCTCACGGCGTCTGCATAAAATGCTATGGGAAAAATCTCGCCACAAACAGGCTTGCAGACATAGGCGACGCGCTCGGAATTATCGCCGCCCAGTCAATCGGTGAGCCCGGAACACAGCTCACAATGAGAACATTCCATATCGGCGGTACCGCTTCGTCATCATATAAGCAGCCGGTTATCCGCATAAGGCACTCCGGAACAATCAAGTTCTTCAATGTAAGGGTTGTCATAAACGACAAGAAGGAAACTGTTGTTGTCAACAAGAACGGCTTCGTGATTATCGAAGACGAACACGGCGTTGAAATTGACCGTTATGAACTGGCAATCGGTGCCATCCTCACAAAAGAGGAGGGTGATAAAGTCAAGGCCAATGACAAGATAGCCAGCTGGGATCCGTACAATATCCCAATCATCGCCGAGGAAACCGGTGTCATTGAGTTCCGCGACCTGATTGAAGGCGTGACGCTGAACCGTGAGACCAAGGCAAACGGAGTCGAGGAAATCACGGTCATGGAACATCGAGAGGATCTCCATCCGCAGATTGTAATAAAGGACGAAAAGGGCGAAATAATATCGCATTACACCCTGCCTGCAAGCGCCTATCTTATGACGAAGGAGAATTCCAAGATCGATGCCGGAACAGTTCTTGCACGTATGCCGCGTCAAACCGCGAAAAACAAGGATATCACCGGCGGTCTCCCGCGTGTTGCCGAACTGTTTGAGGCGAGAACTCCGAAAGACATCGCCGAAATCGCAAGAATTGACGGAAGAGTCGAGCTCGGAAAAATGGTTCGCGGTCGCCGCCAGCTGATTATCCGCGACGTTGAAAACAACCAGACCGAGGAACATCTGGTTCCTGCAAACAAGCATCTTTCAGTCGGAAAGGGCGATCTTGTACACAAGGGACAGAAACTCACCGAAGGTTCGATCGTGCCTCAGGAACTTCTCGAAATATGCGGACCCCAGGAGCTCCAGGAATACCTGGTTAACGAAGTCCAGCTTGTTTACAGGGCGCAGGGCGTTGAAATCAATGACAAGCATATTGAAGTCGTCGTAAGGCAGATGCTCCAGAAAGTCCGTATCACAGATCCGGGCAGTACCGAGTTCCTGACCGGCGAACAAATAGACAAGTTCCGGTTCCTCGAGCATAATGCAAGTGTCGGGGCAAAAGGCGGAAAACCTGCGGAGGCGGAACCCGTCCTGCTCGGAATCACAAAAGCGTCACTTGAAACAGACAGTTTCATTTCCGCCGCATCATTCCAGGATACGACCAGGATCCTGACAGATGCCGCAACACTGGGTAAGATTGACTATCTCAGGGGCTTCAAGGAAAACGTGATAACAGGACATCTCATTCCCGCCGGAACAGGCACGGAGGAGATTCAGAGGCTCGGAACGAAGAAGGTGGGCGAGGAGCTTGCTCCGGAAGCCGATCTTTCAAAGCCTCATCAGGATAAAAACACTGTCGAGGAGACAGCGGCGATAAATGCCGCCAGAGAGATGTTGTCAATTAAAGATTAATTTGGGGATTTGCAATTTATTAAATATGAATTATTGTATTCGCCCGCTTTTTTTTCAAGCGGCAAGCGATAATAAAAAACAGGAAATTATAATGCCGACCATCAATCAGCTAATCAAGAACGGCCGAAACAAAAAAGTGAAAAAGAGCAAGGCGCGCGCCCTTGAAGGATGCCCCCAGAGGCGCGGCGTTTGCCTACAGGTTACAACAAGAACTCCCAAGAAACCCAATTCGGCGCTTAGGAAAATAGCACGTGTCCGCCTCACAAATGGCGAAGAAGTCACAGCCTACATCGGCGGGGAAGGCCATAACCTTCAGGAACATTCGGTTGTTCTTGTCAAAGGAGGCCGTGTACGCGATCTCCCCGGAGTCAGATATCACATCGTCCGCGGGACTCTCGACTGCCTCGGGGTCGACAAACGCAAACAGGCGCGTTCGCAGTACGGTGCTAAAAAAAGCAAAGCGGAAGCAGTTAAAAAAAGCAAATAAGGCTTAATTAGTTTTTTGTTCGGAAATATATTGCCACGCTGTCGGCATCATGATGAAAAGATGCCGATAGTTTTTTTTGGTTAAACAATAAAATCAGGAAAAGGGAAAATGAGAAGACACAGAGCACCAACAAGAGTCCTTACGCCGGACGTAAAATACAATAGCGAACTGGTGGCGCGTCTTATAAATACTATCATGAAGCGCGGAAAAAAATCCACCGCTCAGAAAATTGTTTATGATGCGTTCAACTCCATAAAACTGAAGAAAAAGGATATGGAACCTCTCGAGGTTTTCCTTCAGGCGCTTGAAAACGTGAAACCGCGTCTCGAAGTCAAAAGCCGGCGAGTCGGTGGCGCGACATATCAGGTTCCGGTTGAAATCAATCCCGAACGCCAGGTCGCCATCGGCCTCCGCTGGATTACATCCTACGCCAACAGCCGCAAAGGCCATTCGATGATGGAATCTCTCTCAGCTGAAATTCTCGATGCCTTCGACAACACCGGTTCGGCTTTCAAGAAAAAGGAAGAAACTCACAAAATGGCTCAGGCCAACAAAGCTTTTGCCCATTATAAATGGTAATTTTTTCGTTTAATTAAGGTTCTTTGAAAATTTATGCTTAACAATGTGAAAAAAGAATTTAAAGAGGCCGAAGGCCGGACGGTTCCGCTTGCGAAAGTGAGAAACATAGGCATTATGGCTCATATTGACGCGGGAAAGACAACCGTCAGCGAGCGCATACTCTACTACACCGGCAAAAACTACAAGATGGGCGAAGTTCACGAAGGCACGGCCACAATGGACTGGATGGTTCAGGAGCAGGAACGCGGAATCACAATCACATCTGCCGCCACCACGTGCATGTGGAAAGACCATAAGATAAACCTGATTGACACTCCCGGACATGTTGATTTCACTGCGGAAGTCGAAAGATCCCTCCGGGTTCTTGACGGTGCCGTCGCCGTATTCTGCGCCGTCGGCGGTGTCCAGCCCCAGTCGGAAACAGTCTGGCGCCAGTCAAAAAAATACAATGTTCCGATCCTTGCTTTTGTAAATAAAATGGACAGAACCGGTGCTGACTTCGCGAAAGTTGTTGAAGACATGCGCCTGAAACTCGGCATCACAGCGGCTCCAATCCAGCTCCCCATTGGAAAAGAAGGGGATTTTGTGGGAATTGTCGATGTCATCGAAAAGAAAGCCCTTTATTTTGACCAGGATGAGTTAGGCGTAAAGATAGATGTCCGGGAGATTCCGGACGAACTTAAGAAAGAGTCGGAACTTGCCCTCAAATATATTGTCGAATGCCTTGCCGAAGTTGACGAACATATCATGGGATTGTTCCTAGAGGACAAAAAACCCGGCGAACAGGAAATCAAGGATGCCATAAGACGAACTGTCGTCTCCGGGGACATTGTTCCCGTGACTTGCGGATCCGCCTTCAAATACAAGGCTGTCCAGCCCCTGCTCGACGCCGTTGTAGACTATCTCCCTTCCCCTGTGGACGTATGGGAAATCAAAGGCACGGATCCGGAAACGGAACTTCCAGTCTCCCGCCATGTCGGAGACACTGAACCTTTCGCAGCCCTCGCATTTAAGATAATGAACGACCCTTATGTCGGAAAACTCACATTCTTCAGGGTCTATTCCGGCGCGGTCACCAAGGGTACAACCGTTTACAATCCCAGGACAAGAAGGCGCGAAAGACTCGGGAGAATTCTCCAGATGCACGCCAATCACAGGAATGATCTCGACGAAGTCTTCAGCGGGGACATTGCGGCCGCAGTAGGGCTTAAGAATGTCACCACGGGCGACACCCTGTGCACCGAGAACAAACAGATAGTCCTGGAATCCGTCACATTCCCAGAACCTGTCATATCAATGGCCGTTGAACCCAAGACTTCCGCAGACCGCGACAAACTCTACGACGCGCTAGGCGCCCTTTCAGACGAGGATCCCACTTTCAGGGTCCGGACAGATGTGGAAACCGGACAGACCCTCATTGCAGGAATGGGCGAACTCCACCTTGATATCATCAGGGACAGGCTTCTCAGGGAGTATAAAGTCGAGGCCAACACCGGAAAACCCGAAGTCGCATACAGGGAGACAATCAACAGCTCTGCGGGTTCAAACACAAAATTCGTTCGCCAGTCCGGTGGCCGTGGTCAGTATGGGCATGTTATTATCAAAATTGAGCCAAAACCCAGAGGCTATGGTTTCGTCATTGAGAATAAAGTTGTAGGCGGCAGAATTCCGAAAGAGTTCATCAAACCCATTGAACAGGGACTCAAGGAGGCCGGCAACACCGGCGTACTTGCCGGCTACCCCATGGTTGACATCAATGTTGAGATTCTCGACGGCTCCCATCATCCTGTCGATTCATCCGAGCTTGCATTTAAAATAGCGGCGTCAATGGCTTTCAAGGATGCTGCGAAAAAAGCCGGCATGACACTTCTTGAACCCATCATGAAAGTTGAAATAACAACTCCGGACGAAAATATGGGGGACGTGATCGGCGATACTTCAAGCCGAAGAGGTCAGATCATCGAGCTGGAGACAAAAGGAACCACTACTACAATCCTGGCTCACACTCCTTTGTCAGAACTTTTTGGCTATGCAACCGCTCTACGCTCTCTTTCGAGAGGAAGAGCTTCTTATTCAATGGAACCTTCTCACTTCGAGAGGGTGCCGTCTGAAGTACAAAAACAAATCGTTGAAAAGGAAAACATAAAATGAGCGCAGCAGTAGCAACAGCAAGCAAACAGACAATTCGGATCAAACTGCAGGCTTTTGACCATCGTATTTTGGATCAGTCTGTGGCGGAAATCGTGAATACAGTGAGAAGAACAGGCGCGTTGATAGCGGGACCGATTCCGCTGCCGACCAGAATCGAGCGCTTCACCGTGAACCGGTCGCCGCACTCCGATAAGAAATCAATGGATCAATTTGAAATCAGGACTCACAAACGCCTGATGGACATCATCAACCCAACGGCCAAAACGGTGGACGAGCTTAAAAAACTCAACCTCCCGGCAGGTGTTGATATTTCCATCAAGATCGGGTCGTGAGGACACCTCTGCATCAAAATTAACAGCAAGTGTCTTAAGAAAAAGGAGAAAGATGAAAGGTATTATTGCAAAAAAACTCGGCATGACCCAGGTCTATGACGACAAAGGAGTCATTGTTCCCGTGACTGTTCTGCAGGCGGGTCCGTGCACTGTCATGGATGTCATGACGAAAGAAAGAAACGGCTATACTTCCGTACTGCTCGGATTCGGAACAAAAAAAGCCAAAAACGCGGGGAAGCCTCTTCTCGGACTAGCGAAAAAAGCGGGAATTGAAAACAATCCCCCTATCGCCATCAGGGAGTTCCGCAATCCTGAAACAGAGCTGAAAACGGGAGATGTCATTAAAGCTGAAGTCTTTGCCGCCGGCGAATATGTAGACGCCATCGGTGTCGTCAAAGGAAAAGGATTTCAAGGTGTTGTAAGACGCCATAATTTCTCGGGCGGACCTGCCGGGCATGGCGGCGGCTGGCAAAGAAGAAGCGGTTCAATCGGACAGAAAGAACTGCCCGGCAACATCATAAAGGGCAAGAGAATGCCCGGACACATGGGAAATGTTCCCAGAACCATTCAGAATCTCATCGTTGTCAAAGTTTCACCTGATGAAAACCTTCTCTTTATCAAAGGCGCAGTTCCCGGCCCGACCGGAAGCATATTGTCGATAAGAAGCGCCATTAAAAAAAGCAATAAAAAGAAATAGGTGATTTATGGCAGACAAAGAAAAATTATCAGTAAAGATTTTTGATATCAATGGCGCACCGGCCGGAGAATATCCGCTGAGCGGTAAATCTGTGGAACTTGAAAAAGGTTCACAGGCCGTGCATGACTCGGTTGTGGCTCATCTCGCGGAACAGCGTGCGGGAACGGCTTCAACAAAAACCAGATCTGAAGTCAGCGGAGGCGGTGCAAAGCCTTTCCGCCAGAAAGGCACAGGAAGAGCCCGCGCAGGAAGCAACCGCAGTCCGATCTGGAGACACGGCGGAATCACGTTCGGCCCCAAGCCGCGCAAATACGGCATGAAGGTCAACAAGAAAGTTCTTGCCCTTGCACTCAAACGCTCATTTTCGGAGAGGGTTGCTGAAGGATCAACAGCGATAATTGATTCGTTGAAAATGGACTCTCCCAAGACAAAGAACATTACTTCCCTGCTGAAAAAACTCAGTCTCGGTAAAAAAGTTCTGATCATTGTCAGGGAGTTTGACGAAAATCTCATCAGGGCAAGCGCAAATATTCCCGATGTTTTGATTGTCAAGGCGGATTCGGTAAACACTTATCAGCTTCTGCTGTCCCCGAAAATACTTTTCACAAAAGACGCAATTGACGTTTTCACAAAGCGTCTTGAATAAAGGGAGGATTCATGAACAATCCATATGCAATTATTGAAACGATCCTGGTCACGGAAAGAAGCATGGACCTTAAAGACACAAACAAGTACATCTTTAAAGTTCATGAGGATGCCACCAAGATAGATGTCCGCCGCGCCGTGGAAAAACTCTATGACGTGAAAGTCAAGGCTGTGAACATCATCAACAAAATTGGAAAAATGAAACGCGCTGGAAAACAGATGAAAAAGGGTCGCCGTCCAAGCGTTAAGAAAGCAATTGTAACATTGTCAAAGGGTTCAATTGAAATCGTTTGACGTAAATTAACGAGGTAATATTATGGGTTTAAAAACATTTAGACCAATGACTCCGGGACTTAGAGGAAAATCGGTTCTTGATTTCGCTGAAATCACAACCGACTCTCCGCATAAATCCCTCACGAAGGGAAAAAGGGGAACCGGCGGCAGAAACAATAACGGCCGTATGACCACCCGCTTCCGCGGCGGCGGTGTAAAAAGACGCCTGCGCCTTATTGATTTCAGACGCGACAAGGATAACGTTCCTGCGAATGTCGCAACAATCGAATATGATCCCAACCGTAGCGCGAACATTGCGCTTCTCAACTACGCGGACGGGGAGAAGCGCTACATTCTCGCACCGATCGGGCTCAAAGTCGGAGACAAGGTCGTCAGCGGGGAGAAAGCCGACATCAAGCCCGGAAACGCACTTAAACTTAAAAATATTCCCGTAGGCATAGATATCCACTGTATCGAAGTCAAACCGGGATGCGGCGCGAAAATCGCAAGATCCGCAGGAATGGTTGCACAACTCCGTTCCAAGGAAGGCGAATACGCCCAGGTCAAGCTGCCAAGCAATGAAATCCGCATGCTTCACATCGACTGTAAAGCCGTTATCGGACAGGTCGGGAATCTCGATCATATGAACGTCAAGCTGGGAAAAGCCGGACGCAAGCGCTATCTCGGCTTTCGTCCGCACGTTCGCGGTGTTGCAATGAATCCGGTTGACCATCCGATGGGCGGAGGAGAAGGCCGTACAAGCGGTGGCGGACATCCCGTTTCACCATGGGGCAAACTCGCCAAAGGAAAGAGGACCCGCAATAAGAAAAACACTTCCAACAGATTTATTGTTGCACGGAGGAAAAAATAATGGCCAGATCGGTAAAAAAAGGACCTTTCGTTGACGGACATCTCCTCGTAAAGGTGGAGAAAATGAATAAATCTGGAATGAAGAGACCAATCAAAACGTGGTCCCGCCGCTCCATGATTATTCCTGATTTCGTCGGGCACACTTTCAATGTCCACAACGGCAAGACTTTCATCAATGTCTTTGTGACTGAAAACATGGTCGGGCACAAGCTCGGCGAATTCGCATTGACACGTACTTTCAGACAGCACGGTGTCATCAGCGGAAAGACCGCAACCACCACATAATAGGCTACATGTTTACTCGTAGGTCAAAGAGCGTCCGTTACGGGCGCTCTTTTTTTTTAAGCAGGACAGGCGGTTCACCGCAGGCAGGTTGATTTTGGAAAGTGAAATCCCCTGAAAATCCCGCAGGTCATTTTTTCCAATTTATCCTTTGTGTCTCTGCATCTTCATGGTAGATTAGTGGCTTATTGTTTTTAAAATCGGCAATCGTAAATCGGAAATATAAAATAACACATGTCTGACAAACTCAAAGTCGGTGTAATCGGGGTCGGTGTTCTTGGCAAACATCATACGCGTCTTTATAAGCAGAATAAACAGGCGGAACTGGTCGGCATCTACGATGCAAATAAAGATGCCGCGAAAGCCGTCTCTGAAGAGTTCGGAGTGAAAGCGTATCCAACCATAAAAGAACTCGCCGCCGCCTGCGACGGCCTCAGCATCGCCGTTCCCGCCGATACACACTACGAAATCGCCCTTGATCTTCTCAAAGACAAAAAACACCTTCTTATTGAAAAACCGATAACCGCCAAAGTCGAACATGCCGAAGAACTCGTCCAGCTCGCCGAGAAAAACAATGTCGTCCTGAGCGTAGGCCATGTCGAACGTTTCAATCCCGTCATGGGCTTCCTGGAAAAACAGGCCGGAAAAACCCGTTTCATCGAGGCGCACAGGCTGGCCCCCTACCCTCCTGCAAGACCCGGCATGCACAGACGAGGAACCGAAGTCGGCGTTGTCCTCGATCTGATGATACACGACCTCGACATAATTCTACACATGGTTGACAGCGAAGTCGAACGCATTGACGCCGTAGGGATCCCAGTCCTCAGCAAAAGCGAAGATATTGCGAATGCCAGAATCAAATTCAAAAACGGATGCGTGGCAAACGTCACTGCAAGCCGTGTAAGCCCCGAACCCATGCGCAAATTCCGCGTATTCCTCACGGATTCCTATATTTCCCTCGATTATGCCGAACGCTCCGGGGTCATGTACACGAGAGGACTGCTCGGGATAAAGAAAATCGCCGTTCCGGTTGACGATCACAACGCCCTGGAAAAGGAACTCGAGGACTTTGTCAAATGCGCCCTGACCGCCATTAAAACCGGAAAGGCCCCGACACCAAAGGTCACTGGCAGGCACGGGCTCGAAGCGCTGAAGCTCGCAGTCCTTATAACAGACACGCTTAACGCCTACAATAAACATTATAAAGTGTTTGAGAAATAAATTTTTCTTCGAAAAATTTATATTATGAAAAAAACATCGCCAGCAAAAATAAATGTTTTTCTCAGCGTAATCCGCAAACGCACTGATGGATACAATGAAATAGAAACCATCTTTCTTCCTTTGAAAAATCCGTCCGACACAGTCACGCTGACGGATTCAAAAGACGGAAAACTCGATGTGACATGTTCGGTTTCCGCCCTTTCGGGTCCGGACAATATCTGCCACAAGGCGGCCACCGCTTTTGCGAAATCCGCAGGAATACGGCCCTCTTGGAAAATCCACATCCAGAAAAATATTCCGGTTGCCGCCGGACTTGGCGGCGGAAGCAGCGATGCCGCCGCCGTCCTGAAACTGCTCCAAAAAAAATATCCTCGGATGATTTCCGAAACGGGAATCATAAGGTTAGCTTCGGAAACAGGTGCGGATGTCCCTTTTTTCCTGAATCCAGTACCGTCATCGGCAAGGGGAATTGGCGAAAGGCTGAAGCCGCTTGATGTGAAATGCGAGATACCGATAGTCATAGTATTTCCGAAGTTCCCTGTCAGCGCAAAATGGGCTTATCAGAACAGGATAAAATCCGACAACAGGATAAAATCCGAAGAAATGGTTTCGGCGTTGAGGGGAGATGACCTGAGGAAAATATCCTCGCTTCTCCGGAATGATTTGGCTCTCGCCCTCTGGAAAAAATTTCCAGTCCTCTGTATTTTAAAAGATGCACTGTTAAAGTCAGGCTCACTTGGTGTGGAAGTCAGCGGCAGCGGTTCATCGCTTTTCGCAATTGCGAAATCCGCAAAATCCGCAGAGAGGATTGTCAGGGCCGTGAATAAGCGCTTTGGAGAGAGTATTGAATGTTTTTCAACGAATTCCCTGAATGTCCAAGAAAATTTTTCCGTTCCGGAAAAATTAACAAGGAAAATTAGGAATAGAAATTTTCCGGAACGGAAAATTTAAATAAAAACCGAGGAGTGTTTGTTATGCGAAATGGAATCACGGCGGGCGGCAACTGGATAATCGATCTTATAAAATTTGTTGACAGTTTCCCGGAAGAAGGGAATCTCGCCAACATTCTTAAAACAGAACAGCCGACAAACGGCGGATGCCCCTACAGCGTGCTGCTTGATATGGCGAAACTCGGAACAGACATACCTCTTCAGGCGGTAGGCGCAATCGGGGATGACGAACACGGCGATTTTATCCTGAGCGACTGCAAAAAGAACAAAATATGCACCAGCCTTCTTAAAAAAAGGGAAGGTCAGACAACCTCATACACCGATGTGATAACCGTGCAATCCAACGGACACCGCACTTTCTTCCATGCAAGAGGCGCCAACGCCACGCTTGACATCGCTGATTTTGAGATTGACAAGATCAAAGGAAGAATCTGTCTTGTCGGATATCTGCTTCTCCTTGACAAACTGGATGAACCCGATGGAAAATTCGGGACTCGCGCCGCAAGGCTCCTTTCAATGCTCAGGGAGGCCGGGATTGAAACTGCGATTGACGTTGTCAGCGAAAACAGCGACAGATTCAATAGAATAGTGACTCCGTCGCTGAAATTCACCGACTATCTCATTTTCAATGAAATCGAAGCCGGCAAGGTTCTTGAAAAGAGAATCCGGCGGAAAGACGGAGGCATAGATTTCAAAGACGCCTCCGAAGCGGCAGATGCGCTTCTCAAAATGGGTGTCGGGAAAATGGTTGTGATTCATTTTCCGGAAGGCGCGGTTGCGACAGTGAAGGAAGGCAATGGAATCATCCGTGAAACCGTGAACTCCCTGAAGCTTCCATCCGGATTCATTAAAGGAACAGTCGGTGCCGGCGATGCTTTCTGCGCGGGATGCCTTTCCCGGATATACGAAGGGGAATCCACAGCGAATATCCTGAAATTCGGAAACGGGGTCGCTGCGGCATCATTAAGTCACCCGACCGCATCCCAGGGGATCAAGTCAATAGGCCAGGTGCAGGAGCTTATAGAACAATTCTCGTGATTGCATCATTGTTCGAATATAAATTTTCCGAATTCGGAAAATTTTTCTTATAATCTATAACTGTTAATGGAATAAATCATGTCAACATTTCTTGGAATAGGATTTGGACCGATACAAACTGGAATTTTCCTGCTCGGGGCTTATAAGGGAGGCTTCGACCGGATAGTTGTTGCGGATGTCGACAAAAACCTTGTCAACTCTTTAAGGAAGGACAATGGGAGCGTAACCATCAGTGTTGCCGCAAAGGACAAAATATATTCGGAAAAGATTCATAACGTCGAGATCTATAATCCGCAGGACGGCGATGATCTGAGAAAGCTCATTGATATAGCCGCCGAAGCAGATGAAATCGCCACTGCTCTTCCGGCAGTGACTTTTTTTAAGCATATTGCACCCTGGCTAAGTCAGGGATTCGCTAAAAATCCCGGGCGCAGGAGACTGATTTACACCGCCGAGAACAACAACCACGCCGCAGAACTTCTAGAACAGGCCATCGGCGCAAAATCCTCAAACACTCACTGCATCAACACTGTCGTAGGGAAAATGAGCGGAGTTCTTTCAGTCTCAGAATGTGAAAAAAGAAAACTTCCTACACTGACTCCCTCATCCGACCGAGGGCATCTTGTTGAAGAATTCAACAGGATTCTTATCAGTGGCTGTCCGGGGATTGAAGACAGAAAGACAAAGGGTCTTTATGTCAAAAACGATCTTCTGCCATTCGAGGAGGCAAAGCTCTACGGGCACAATGCGATTCACATGCTTCTCGGCCTTCACGCCATGGAAAACAAGATATCATTCATGCACGAACTGGCAGGCAGGCAGGACATAATCAAAGTCGGCAAACGCGCCTTCATTGAGGAATCAGGCAGGGCGCTATGCAAGAAGTGGAAAGGTGTTGACGAACTTTTCACAGAAAAAGGCTACCGTGAATATGCGGAGGAGCTTCTTGTCAGGATGGTCAACCCATTCCTTACAGATTCAGTTGAAAGAGTCTGCCGCGACCTTGAACGCAAACTCGGCTGGGATGACAGAATCATCGGAACAATGAGGCTTGTGGCTTCCCAGGGCTTTAATCCCGTCGAACTCTCACATGGCGCGGCAATCGCCGCAAAGAAGCTTTTCGGTTCTGACAGCTGCGAACTTCGCAGAGGTTTTGAAAAACTCTGGCCGGCTCCGTGGACTGCAGAACATGAAAAGATGCTGCAACTTCTGCTCTCCAACTTCTGACAGGTCATATATTTTTTCTGTCAGGGAAAATATCACTCCTGCGGCTTTTCCGGCAGTTTCGGCAGCTTCAGCTTCTGTCCGATCTGCACTTGCGTTTCAGAACTCAGAATATCCCTGTTCGCCTCAAGAATCAGTTTGTAGTATTTAATATCGCCATAAATTTCACGGGAAATTTTTGTGAGGGAGTCCCCCTGTTTCACCACGTAAAATTCAGGCATTTCCTTTTTCTTCGGAACGGATGCCGCAGGAACCTCGGTTTCCGCTGGCACAGTGCTTTTTTGTCTTATTTCCTGAACTGCCGAAAAAGCCGAGGGTTTCAAGTTAAGCTGATTTTTGAGATACTCGTTCTCTTTTCTCAGCCGGGTCATATGGGTGACGTATCTTTTCTCCCTTTCCCTTAGGGCTTCAATCTCTTTTTTAAGATCATTGTCGGTATAATTCATCTTCAGCTGGTCGTAATATTCTTTCTCGACCCCCTTGATCCAGGCCTCGATATTCTTCTTCTCCTGAGAATCAGGCTCGAGCTCCAGATGACGCCTGTAATGATAAATGGCAAGGAAGGAATCTTTCAGGTTGTCATCATACAGCGTGGCGAGTTCAAGGTGCGTTTTGGCTGAGTCAGGATTTATCTTCAGATATTCTTCAAAAGTCCTTGCCGATTCGACAAACTTGCCTTTATCCTTCTGATTTGAAGCTTTGATGAAAAGCGGATGCCTGCTTTCATTCTGCGCCCCGTTGTCACACGAGGAGAGAAGAAGCATGAAAACAAATGCAACAATAAAATATATGAATCTGGACATATGCAGCCTATCTTTTATCAAACCACCGTAAATTCATATCCGGGAGAATTTATATTGTTTATCATATATAGTCAAACTGCGGGGCGGGTGCAATTGGGCTATTAAATCTTCCTCTATGTCTCGGTCGGGATTTCAAGGATATTTAAATCCAGCTTAGCGCCTGTTCCTGTTATCCTGTCAAAAATACAATTTCCCGTACGGTTAGGAACTTAGAATTTGTCGAAGGGCTTGAAAATCCCAAGGAAAAACATCGCTCTGAGCTTGCGTTTACCGCTCCGTTGTGTAATTTACTCGCTGTCGTCAGACTTCGGATGCGGGTCCGTAGCTCAGCGGTTAGAGCAGGTGACTCATAATCACTTGGTCGCAGGTTCGATTCCTGCCGGGCCCACCACTCTCTTTTTAGCCTTATTTTTACAAGGTTTATCGTATTGAATATATAATCTAGAAAAATCCCTCGATCTAATGTATGTCTAAGATTCTTAAGAAAGAAAAATTATGAGCGACCAGAAGAATAAGCTTATAGACATAGCCGTAGTCGGCAGAAAAACGCACAGTGACGCCCTGGATTTCCGGAAAATTAAATATGAAAACCATACCGGCTATGATCGCACCATTGAATTGTCTTTTCTTGATCCGGTAGCAAATAACGACTTTGGCCATCACAAGATAGAATGGAACATCACCCAGACTGATATTGAATATCCCGAGACCATGTCGGCTAGACTGCTCCTGGATCGCGAACGGATAAGGGGAATAGATTACAACAAGGCTCCTATAAATTACAAATTCGATGTTTCAAAGACCAAACCAATAGGTTTCCATGAGAATGTGATTTCATTGAACCGGGACGGCCTCACGGTCAACACGCATATATCCTTGACAGACTGGACGCTTTATGATAATATATACAACTTCGCCACAAGTACGGCAGAAAGATGGAACATAGATACCTGGAGAGAAAAAAATGAGTCAGCAGACCTCTTTGAATATAGCGCCAAAAACAAAATTGCTGGCAAAAAGCATAAGAAAAGACCTGCTTGATTTCTGGAACACCCAACTGAATTTCAATACTGAACCCAACGCGATACATGTCGCTTATCCCCTTTTGATGCCCGATGGATGGCAGATATCGTTTTCGCTGCATGTGATAACAGGCCCCTCAGTTTATTTTAAACTCACGGACGGCGGAAGAACCTTCAAATACCTTACGGACAATCATGTCGGCGGAGTTAAAGTCAATTCCCTGCTGAAGGATAAATTCCAGTTTTTCAACATGAAACGCTACGGTGATGAGCTCTATATGGATTATCTGGAAAGGCCCACAGCAATGCAGCTGGAGCTTTTCGCCGAAGGACTCCAGTCGATAGCATATCTAGTGTACCGATCTGAAAAACTACACGAAAAGGCATTCATAGCCAGGGAAATGTTTGAAAGGATTGTCAAGGTCAACGACTTAAAGTTCAGGAAAGAACACTGTGTTGCCGGTAAGATACTCGGAAAAATAGACGTGGATTACGTCGTCGACAGGAAACAGCCCGTGGTATGCAAGATTGCCGAGAAGTTCACGGATATAAATTCATACATGCAGATATGGGCCTATCGGTTTTCCGATATAAAGCATGAAAACGATAAACTGAGAACACTGATGGTCTATAATCCCGACATGGGCAGATGGGATGAAAAATCCATAAAGATAGGAAAGTCTTCATGTGATCTGTTCATACCCTATTCGGACACCGACAGAATACAGGAATTCCTGAAAAAGATCGCCTGAATGGTATCGGTGTGTAGTGGACACCTTAAGAGCCCGGTCATATATTCGCGCAAACGGTTTTCCCGTCCTTGCCTCATGAACAACCTGTTCCTGTCCGTCAGTCCTTGATTATTTTCAGAGGTAGGGCTAGTTTCCTTACAATTAGATACTGTGTCACTTTGATGTTTTCCCTAATATATGGAGTCATGCCGATGGAATATGAATTGAATGCTGTTGAGACCCGGGTTTTGGGTTGCCTGATAGAGAAGCAGTTTACGACACCGGACACGTATCCGCTGACGCTGAACTCACTTACTCTTGCCTGCAACCAGAAATCGAACCGCGACCCGGTAATGGAGGTGGAGGAGCAGGTTGTGCTACGGGTTCTGGACAGCCTCCGCGACAAAAAGTTGATCGAGATGGTCAGCATGGCCGGCAGCCGGGTAATGAAGTACAAACAGCAGGCCGATCGCGCACTTGAACTTGAACCGCCGTCGCTGGCACTGCTCTGCGAACTGCTGGTGCGAGGTCCGCAGACTGCGGGAGAACTCCGGGGACGCGCGGCACGCATGTGTCCTTTTGAAAACATCGAAGCGGTCGAACAGGTGCTGGGTATGCTGGCGGCACGGAGTCCGGAACCCCTGGCAATGCTGCTGCCGCGTCAGCCGGAACGTAAGGAACCGCGCTATGCCCACCTGCTTTCCGGAGCGGTAAAAGCGGAGGAACTCGCCGCCGTCATGTCAACAGGTCCGGCACCGGGAAAAGCACGGATCGCCGTTCAGGCGGAAAACGGGCGGATAGAGAAGCTGGAGTCGGAACTGTCCACGCTCCGTCAGGATATGACCGCAGTTCAGTCACAAGTCGCCGAACTCCGCAAATTGCTGGAGTGAAGACAGAGGGGGCATTTTTCGGAGCATAAACTCTTCCGGCAGTCTTCCTTTGCCATCCGGACAAACAGCGCATGGAATTCGTTGAAAAGTTTCGGGTTGTGCGGAAGATTCCCCATGAAAAACTGCCGGAGCCCATGGTAGCCGATATCATGCTTAAAACCGAAATGTCTCGCCATAATCCTCTTAGTGTATGCGTCAATCACAAAAGTAGGCAGATTGAAACTGTAGAGCATGATACTGTCGGCCGTTTCAGGGCCGACACCTTTGACATTCAAGATTGATTCCCTCCAGAATGACAGCGATTTTCCTTTTGGATGAAGCCTGTCGTCTTCCACATTTTCCAGCCACCAGTCGGTTACCGCAAGAAGCCTTTGGGCCTTGAGGCGGAAATATCCGGACGGACGGATTGCGGATTCAAGTTCAGAAAGAGCCATGTTCCTGATTTTAACCGGACAGATGTTATTGCCCTTTTTCAGGTTTGAAATGGCTTTTTCGACATTGCCCCAGCTTGTATTCTGCGTGAGAACCGCGCCGACACTTATTTCCCACGGGGTCTCGCCGGGCCACCAGTGCTGCGGCCCGTAAGCTTTATACAGGAGTTCGTATATCCCCAACAAATCTATTTTTCCCATAAAACTAAATCAAAATTTACGCCTTTAAAATTCATATATTCCGAACTATACTATGGAACGGATCCTTTTAAATATAACAATAACCGGAAAAACTTATAAAAATGAAGTTCGTCAAAATACTGAATGTTTTCCTGATTGCAGCCGTCTGCGGCTGCTCTACGACATATTATGAATCCAGGGTTGTGAAAAAAGCCCGTGAATATGTTTTGGAAAAAATGCCTGAACTTTCTGAAAAAGCCAGGCACTGTGTGAAATACGGCCCACCGCGGCTCATGCAGAAAAGGATACTTGTCAGGGAGGGTAGCGAATACAGCTCCAAAAAGGACGTTGTGCAGACATGTGTTGCCTGGGCCAATCCCGATCAGGAAAACACATATATCATGGTGTCCGGTGTCAGCGAAAGAAGGCTTGACGACTGGTATCCAAACAGACTTGTGATTAAATCGGGTGATGACTGGGAAACAGAGGAAGCAGTTAAGGGAACGGGCAAAAACAAATGAACAGCATGACCGGTTACGGTTTCAGTGAACACAGATGCAATTCCGGAGTCACTTTTTCAGTTGAAGTTTTCTCCGTAAACAAGAAAAATCTTGAACTCCGGGTTTCCCTTCCCAAAGAGGCGCTCCAGCTCGAACCATTTGTGAGGCAGATGGCATCAAAAAGGCTCTCAAGGGGGTTCATAACAATCCGGATTAACATAAAGGCCGAAGAATCCTTCCTGAAAGATTCGGTGAAAATAAATGAGGCGCTCGCCCATGTATATCTGAAGAAGATAAAAAGTCTGCAGGAGAGGCATGACATCCCCGGCGATATGGGCATCGCCGACATCATAAGGCTTCCGGGCGTGATTGAGGACGACCTCGAGAGTTCGGAATTCATAAAAAACGAGGAGGAGTTCAGGGTATCCGTCAATGCCGCCCTAGACAAGCTGATTGAAATGAGGACACAGGAGGGGGAATCTCTCAAGAAAGATATTGAAGGCAGGATATCGTTTCTTGAATCCATAGTCGCCAAACTAAGACCGATGGCGGAGAAAATACCGGAACTCCAGAAGGAACAGCTTATAAAACGCCTCAACGAAAGCGGGCTTCAGATTGACTCCGGCGATGAACGCCTCCTGCGCGAGCTCGTCATCTTCTCCGACAGGAGCGATGTAACCGAGGAGTTCACAAGGCTCAAAAGCCATTTCAAGCAGTTCCGTGAATTCATGAATAAAACGGAGCCGTGCGGAAGATCCCTTGATTTCCTCACCCAGGAACTTCAGAGGGAAATCACGACCGTCGGCAACAAGGCCCTCCAGAGCGAGATAACCCCTCTAATCGTCGAATTCAAGACCGAGCTGGAGAAAATCCGCGAACAGATCCAGAACATCGAATGACATAAGGAAAATGATTTATGAAACAGTGCCCGAACGACAATTTTGTGCCGAACACCGAGGTTTCGTATCTTGACGGTATTGTAAAAGACATCTGCGCAACATACGGGGACAAACGCGGAATAAACCATATCGAGGGTTTCAACCTCCCGAGCGAATCCGAAATACTCCAGATCGTGCAGGACCTGAATGAAATTATCTTCCCCGGGTATTCTGGACGCACAGCCCTCAACCTGAGAAGCGTCCATTACAATGTGGGAGTAACCATAACCAAGGTGTATGTCCAGCTTTCAGACCAGATCGCGCGTTCGTTCAGGTACAACTGCGAAATGAACAACTGCAAGGAGTGCAACATCCCTGAAATGGCCGAGGAGGCGACGCGGCACCTTCTTGACAAACTGTCTGAAATAAGGGAAACCATGAAGCTTGACGTGATCGCCGCTTTCGAGGGGGATCCCGCCGCAAGAAACTTGGACGAGATAGTCCTGAGCTATCCCGGGATAAAAGCGATAACCATCCAGAGAATCGCCCATGAGCTCTACAGCAGAAACGTTCCCCTCATACCGAGGATGATGGGGGAGTATGCGCACAGGATAACCGGGATCGACATTCACCCCGGCGCCAAACTCGGGAAAAGCATGTTCATAGACCACGGCACAGGAGTGGTGATCGGTGAAACATCTGTAATCGGGAACAATGTGAAAATCTATCAGGGCGTGACGCTTGGCGCCCTCAGTTTTCCCAAAGACGCCTGCGGAAAAATAATCAAGGGCGCGAAACGCCACCCCACAATCGAGGATGACGTGACAATCTATTCAGGAGCCACAATACTGGGGAACATAGTCATCGGAAAAGGTTCGTTAATCGGTGGAAATGTGTGGATGACGGAGAGCGTGGAACCGGGGACAAAAGTTACAATCTCCCCTCCGGATCTCAAGATAAAAACAGGGAATAAAAAGCCGGGAGGAAAAAATGCTTGATGAAAAAACCAAGAACTTGAAACTGTCAGCCGTGAGGGCTCTTGAGGAGTACCTTGAAGTCAAGCAGAAAGAGAGAGTCCTCCTGATCTTTGACAGCACCACAAAAGATATTGCGACGGCGTTTGACCTGGCGGCAAAAGAACTTGGCCTGAAAATCACGCTTCATGAAATCAAACCTACGGGCGGACATGCAATGGAACCGGATGAAAAGACAGCCCAATTGATGAAAAAACATCCTGTAGTCATAGCTCCGACCAGATATTCCCTGACACATACAAAGGCCACCATCAACGCAAGAAAAGCGGGTGCGAGAGTCGCAACCCTTCCGGGAATTAATTCCTCCGTATTTGAAAAAGGACTCAAGCCCGATCCGAAAAAACTCGAGATTGCAGGGCAGGCATGGATGAATCTCCTTAACGGGAAACATAAAGTCCGGGTTTTCACCGAGGCCGGAACCGATATAACCTTCCTTATCGGGAACTATCCGGTTTTCAACGACTGCGGATGTTTCTTTGAATCCGGATTCGGAGGCAATCTTCCGGCCGGCGAAGTTTATCTCGCGCCAAATCCCGGAACCGGTCTGGGAACAATTGTTGTTGACGGCACAATCGGAGGGCAGCCCTGGGACAATAATTCCCCTCCTGCAAAACTCGTCATCGAAAACGGTTCCGTAAAAAGTTTTGAAGGCGAGCGCGGACAGCTCCTGAGGGAAACTCTTGAAAAAGCGGGTCCCGGAGCGTTAAAGATCGCAGAATTCGGAATCGGCACCAACCCGCACCTTGAAATGACCGGCAACCTGCTGGGCGACGAAAAAGTCGTGGGAACAGTCCACTTCGCTTTTGGAAACAATGTGAGCATGGGCGGAACCAATGACGTTCAGGTGCATATAGACTGCATTCTCCTCCTTCCTGATGTCCTGATAGACAACAAACAGGTGATGCACCGCGGAAAATGGCTGATCAATAAATAAGGCGACTTCAAATTTTACGATTTTAACGGAGGGCGGGTTTTCCAACCCGCCAAATCTTAACTAAAACGGCGGGTAAGAAAACCCGCCCTCCTTTGGTTTAGCACAAAATCAATACAATTATCCAATTTTCCCAATTAACTATGAATGACTTCTCACATATCAAAGCCCAGCTTGAAGAGATAAGACTGCGAATTTCGCAGTCCGCCGGAAGAGCCGGGAGGAAACCCGACGAAGTAAAACTTGTCGCGGTGAGCAAGACTTTCCCGGTTGAAGCTGTCATTGAAGCTTACAATGCCGGACAGAGGCTTTTCGGGGAAAACCGTGTTCAGGAAATGGCCTCCAAATTCAGTTCCCTCCCATCAGATATCGAATGGCACCTCATCGGCCATCTCCAGAGCAACAAAGTCGCAGGCGCAGTCAAAGTATCTCGCATGATCCATGCGGTCGATTCGGTAGACCTCGTCGCCCGCATAAACAGGATATCTGGAGACTTAAGAAAGAAACAGGAAATACTTCTTGAAATAAACATCTCCAAGGAGAAAACTAAATTCGGACTCCGCGATGAAACCGGAATATTCAAATGCGCCGAATGCGCGCTTAAATCTCACCATGTGGATCTCAGGGGGTTGATGACCATGGCTCCCTACGGAGCTCCGGAATGCGAACTTCGCAGGATTTTCTCCGGGCTCCGCGAACTCCGCAATAAAATTGAATCGTCATTTTCCGCAAAACTCCCCGAACTCTCCATGGGCATGAGCGGCGATTATGAAACCGCAATATCCGAAGGCGCAACAATAGTCCGCATCGGCGCCGCAGTCTTCGGAAAGAGGAAGTGATATTTTTTCTGAAAAATAATGAAATTATTTTTCAGAAAAAATGTAATCGCAGACAAGAATGTCGGCGCCACTTATGCAAATATCCCAGGTATACCCTATAGGGGTGAAAATTTAAATTTTCACCCCTATAGAGTATATCTTGCCTGAGGATCTTGAATACAATCTTCTGCGCGTTTGAATTCCCGGCAAAACAAATCTAAATTCCAACATGATCACAGGGAACGACAATCATACTCGCATGCCGGCGGAATGGGAAACACAGGGAGCCGTACTTCTTGCCTGGCCGCATGAGAACACGCCATGGGCGCCTCACCTCGAAGAGGTTCAGTGCAATTACCTTGAAATAATAAGGGCAATCCTTAGGTTCGAACCCATAATATTGGCAAGTCCGGACAAGATCCAATCACAGCTGATACGCAGGAATATAACTTCAAAGAAGTTAGTCCTTTATGAAATTCCCGGCAACGACACCTGGGCCCGCGATTTCGGCCCTGTTACAGTTTTCAGGGATGGAAAGCCGACACTGACGGATTTCACTTTCAATGGATGGGGGCAGAAGTACCAGGCGCAGAAGGACAATATGATTACATGTAATCTTCACAAACTCGGCGCATTCGGCAAAACAAAATTGGAATCTGTCGGTTTTGTATTGGAAGGGGGGAGCATTGAAAGCGACGGATGCGGGACGATACTTACAACTTCCAAGTGCCTGCTCAATCCCAACCGCAACCGCGGTCTTTCAAAAAAACGGATTGAGGAAAAACTGGAGACTTTTCTCGGCGCGAAAAGAATCCTGTGGCTCGAACACGGACACCTTGAAGGAGATGACACCGATTCCCATATTGACACTCTTGCGAGGTTCGCAACTGAAAATACAATTGTCCATGTCTCCTGCGACAACACGAATGATGTTCATTACAGGGAACTTAAGCTGATGGAAAAAGATCTCAAGTCTTTCCGCACTGCATCAGGAAGACCGTACCGGCTCATCTCTTTGCCGTGGCCCGATGCAAAATATGATGATGCGGGAAACAGACTGCCTGCGACTTACGCAAACTTCCTCATAATGAACGATGCCGTTCTCGTGCCGACCTACCGTGATAAAAAGGATTCGGCTGCGTTGAAAGCCGTACAGGACGCTTTCCCGGATCACAAAGTAATCGGCATCAACTGCCTGCCCCTCATCCGCCAGCACGGCTCGCTGCACTGTGTCACAATGCAGATTCCAAAGGGAGTTATTTAAAGTTGCAAAAACATGAAAAATATTGGATGGATTATGAAAGTAGGGATTGTACAGCAAAAATGTTTTAAAAATCGTTCGGCTTCGGTTGAGGCGAGCGAGGCCGGAATCCGCAAAGCGTCCGGCAAAGGCGCAAAACTTGTTGTCCTCTCAGAGCTGCACAGCTCCCTTTATTTCTGTCAGACCGAAAACGCCGACAACTTTGATCTTGCCGAGACAATACCGGGATCCGGCACGGAATATTTCGGAAAACTCGCCAGAAAACTCAACATCGTCCTTGTCATCTCGCTTTTTGAGAAACGGGCTCCAGGTCTTTACCACAATACCGCAGTCGTCCTGGAGAGAACCGGAAAGATAGCCGGAAAATACCGCAAGATGCACATCCCGGACGATCCCGGATATTATGAAAAATTCTATTTCACTCCGGGCGATCTCGGATTTAATCCCATACAGACTTCGGTCGGAAACCTTGGAGTCATGGTCTGCTGGGACCAGTGGTATCCCGAAGCGGCACGGCTGATGTCACTTGCCGGAGCCGACATGCTGATTTATCCCACGGCAATAGGCTGGAATCCTGCCGATGAAAAGGCGGAAAGGGGCAAGAGGTAAGGGGGAAAGCGCATAATTCGGGAGTTCGGAAATGTGAAAGTGCGAAAATGTTGGAGTTTTTACCATGTCGGATGACGTGGCACAACTTCAGTTGTGTCTTGATATTTTAAGTCGGAGTTCAAGCTTTAGCTTGTCTTGAAGGAATTTCTGGAAATTTGAATATCCTAAGTGCGACCTTTTGAAAACTTGATCTTGAATTTACTTGTATTAAGCTCTAAAATGAAGTTTGGATTCACAGACAGGAATGTCTGTGTTACTTTTTGAACATAAAATTTCTTATCAGTGCAAATTGCCCTGATAAGAAACTTATCAAAGCAGGGTGGTGTCATGATTGGAAGTCTTACTGGAATTATAAGGGAGTCGGCCTTCACGGAAATGCTCATTGACGTGAACGGTGTCGGATATCTGGTTTTCATACCTTTGAGCACATATGACAAGCTCCCAAGGGTCGGGGAAAAGGCGGGAGTCCTCATCTATACACATGTCAAGGAGGATGACATTCAGCTGTACGGTTTCTCCACCGCCCAGGAAAAACAGCTCTTCAAGATGTTGCTTTCCGTTTCAGGAATCGGACCAAAGACGGCTCTCAATGTTTTGAGTACAATGACCGTTCCCAGTTTCTGCGCCGCCATCCTTAACGCCGATCTGAAAGCCATAAACCAGATCAGCGGGATCGGCAAGAAAACAGCCGAACTCCTCGTGCTTGAACTGAAGACAAAGGTTAAAGACGTATCTCCGGAATCTTCTTTTACACGATCCCCCGCTTCCGATGCCGTTTCAAAAGCTGGCGAGGATGCGGTTCGCGCACTTGTCCAGCTGGGATTGAAGCAGGAAATCGCCTCAAAGACAGTCCATGACCTGCTCGCCGGCAAAGATCAGAAGGAATGCACCAGTGAAAATATTATCCGGCTCGCGCTGCGCTCACTGAACAGGTAAACCATCAGCTTTATTTATCTTCTTTATAGAGATCAGCACTCGTATACTCTATAAGGGTGAAAATTTAACTTTTGGCGAGCCAGATTGCGGATTGGATTTTTTTTTGATCTGACTGACGGACGATATGAATATCGTCCGAAGGAGGATCGGAAAAATACGGCCACAAGATGCTCGCCGCTATGCGGTTGCGATCTTTTGAGCTTGGATTCGC
>JBAYFV010000005.1:0-32044 GCA_041666985.1 Victivallales bacterium | reverse complement strand
TCAATGATGCAACCTATATTGATGTTGTGACCGACTCTGGAAACGTATATGCATGCGTACAGAGCGGCACAAACCATCCTGTAACCGATCCCGCATATTGGCTTCTGATCGTGTCGAAGGGTGCGAAAGGTGACCAAGGCGATATCGGTGCTTCCGTGCTTGTCAAGGGATCTGTGGCCACTGTTGAATCATTACCAGGGGGAGCCTCTGTTGGAGATCTATACATTGTGATTGCTGACGGTCACGGATACGGATGGAACGGGGCAACCTGGGAAGATTGCGGTCTGATGCGCGGGACGGCAGGCGCCGATGGTGTTGATGGGGCAACATGGAGAAGCGGATCGGCAGTTCCCGATAATGGAGTCGGAACCGACGGTGATTTCTATTTCAGGGACACAACAAGCGATGTTTATTTAAGAAGTGCTGGCACTTACTCGATAATTTGCAATAACAAAGGCTTGCCAGGCGATCCCGGCGCAGATGGTGCAAATGGAAGTAATATCACATTTCAGGGAGTGTACAACGCTGGAACTACCTATGACAATCTTGCAGGGGTCACTTACAGTGATGAATTCTATTCCTCCTTGCAAGGCTCAAATATAGGACATACTCCAGGTGAAGCCGGATCTGAAACATGGTGGCTGAAAGTGGTTGCCAAAGGAGATAATCCTTTCGCCCATTTCACCACTCCGCTTTACACCGATACTGGCACAGTTACGCTCTCAGGTGACGCGGTAACTCCTTCCCATCTTACAATCGGTCCAGGTGAAAACACTTTCTCTGGAACCACATCCGGCCAAAATACCGGTGATATTGTTCTAGCATCTCCCAACCATGGATTAAGTTTGACAAATCAGACGCTGGCTATGGGAACTCCGTCCTCGATTTCAGGGGTTACAACTAACCTGGTTTCATCTGGAACGCACACGCATGAGTTATCAGGGGTGACCGGTTCTGGTTCTGTGGTATTGGCAACAAGTCCCACTATCAGTTTCCCAACGTTAACCGCCCCTGTTCTTGGAGCTGCAACGGCCTCGTCAATAAACAAAGTAATCATCACAGCCCCGGCGGCGACTGCAACTCTGACTATTGCGAACGGTGCAACATTGACCTGTTCTGCGACGGCAGGCGTATCTGGAACAAATACGGGCGATGTTACATTGTCAGCGAATTCCGGATTAGTTGTAACAGCAGGACAGGTATTGTACATGGGAACCCCGAACACTATTACCTCCACTTCCACCAATACCGTTTCGACCAACACTCACAGTCATGCAATTACGGCAGGGGTAGGGTTTGTAGGGAATGGAACAGCCAGATATCAGACTTTGGTCACCCAGACCACCCCATTTGCGCCTATATGGACTACTGCGACCGGAACTGGAATTCCTGTATTTGCTGATAATGCCACAATGACCAATCCAACTCTTGGTAATGCTCATGTGACGACCGTGAACAAAGTAACCATCACAGCCCCGGCCAATGCCGCCACCCTGACTATTGCTAATTACGCCTCGCTCGTATGTACTGCCACGGCAAACATATCCGGAACGAACACAGGCGATCAGACGGGCGGAACTCCTGCACTTACGTTGGGCACTGTAAATACTGCTGGAGTTTCAACTAACTTCCTTCGCAGAGATGACACAATTTTAGTTTTTGATGCGACTTATCCTGCCACACAGGCGTTTGCGGATACCGCCGTGGTAGGAACTGCAACCGTTGCTGCCAGACGAGACCACAAGCACGCCATGCCGGCAGCTCCGACCTTATCAGGACTTGGAGGCGTTCCAACTTCTCTGACTATTTCGACGACTGCGCCATTGTCAGGCGGCGGTGATCTGACAAGCGACCGCACGTTGACAACTTCAATGGCAACGAACAAACTCATTGGCAGGGGTACGGCTGGAACTGGTGTAATGGAGGAAATCACACTCGGTTCAGGCTTGACCCTTGCCGGCACTACCTTGAACGCAACGACTACGGCGGGATTGGTTGCCGGTGGTACTGCAAATCAAGTACTGGCAAAGATAGATGGAACTGACTTCAATACCAAATGGATGGATGTCTGTAATAATGATGCAGGCAACGGAGCCAGATATGACAGTGGCAGTGTAGTAGGTTGGTTGAATGTCACCACTGGATCGTATACGGGACAAAGTGCTGGACAGACATTGACTCCAGCTGCTGGGATAACTCCCCATGTATTTGTCAGTAAGTCCATCACAGCAGTCATAGGGAATATATGGACGTGTCTGGGTGGAAATAAATCATCGGCACTTGCTAATATTACTGGTGGCGTGTCGTATGGCGGTGGTGCCGCAGACACGCTGTACCTTGGAACAAACGCAGCCATTAATACCAATGCCGCCACTTATAGATATTTTGCATTGTCCTGCCACGATGGAAGTAAGACAAAAGCTCGGGTAATTCCTTTCTCGTACACCGGTAACGGTGCTGCAAGGACATTGACAGGCTTAGGAGCTGATCTGACTGCCGCCACTCATGCAGTTGTAATAATCAAGGGAGCTGGAGCTCAGTCTGCCGTGTTCCGCACTACAGCCCATACAGGAACAACTTGCAGTTATTTCGTAATAGCCACGGCTGATATTGCTTCTGGAGGAATTGAATCATTTGATACAGATGGATTTTCTGTCGGTACAAACGCGGCAGTCAACACAAACGCGGTGGTCTATGAAGGGGCGGTGATTCTCAGTGATGCCTCTGGAACTGCTGAAATGGTGGTGGGAGAATATGCAGGCGTTGGTGGTTCAGGACAAGGTGTGATGCTTCCCTCCCTGGTTCCAAGTGCCGATAAGCACATGCCTTTCTTCCTGCCAGCTGGCGCGCTCCAGTGTCATTTTAAAAAGATGAGTTCACAGCTCCTCGCATTCATCTCTGCGGCCACAGCGGATGTTGCGGGGTCTCTGACGTACCAGAGGGGCACAATGCTAACCCTCCCGGAAACAGCTGCGGTCCAGACAGCCAATAGCTCGGTGGTCTTTTTTGCGCCGCGATGCACTACTACAGTTCAGACACTGACATAATCAGGTGAAATATGAGCGCAAGAACAGATCTTGTAACGGCAAAACGGAATCTGAAATACGCACATGATAATATGAAAGCGAGTTGAGAAATGCAAAAAGAAAACAGTCCGAGAATAAAAAACCTTGTAAAGGAGGTTATCGGTGAATATGAACAGCAAGTCCCGTTACACAGGGTAGATCCCCAGATATACGTTGGTCATTGCAAAATGCTTGAATCGTTAAAATGGCGGACGATGCGGATCGAACTTATGGCGGCGGTCATTATAATCATGACCGGCATATTCGGGACTGTGATTTGCATAATCGAGTATTCATCTAAAAAAATAGATAGAGCCGCATCGGCTCAAGAGTCCTACAATGTCGCAAACTTAAAAGGGATTCAGAAAAATATTCCATGAAAAACAGGAGGTTCCGTATGAGAAAACCGACCCTGAAAGACTGGGTGAAAGATATAAAACTGGTGGACATTCTGATGATAGGAATTCTGCTTATCGTATTCGTGGTGTGTTGCAAGGAGTATTTTGGAATTTTATAAAATAACGGAGGCTAGAAATGAAGACGATCGTAATGGTTTTAATGGCGGCAATGATGTTAATGGTTGCCGGATGCGGAACAATGAAACGAAACGTCATAGATCCTAAGACGGGCGAGGTTGTGGCCACGGAAGAATTTTCCGGCGACTTATCTACTGCCGTGGTATACGATCTCAAAGATAAAATTGTATTTGATTATCTTGACGGTGTAGATGCCGGAATAAAAGTGGAACCGCCCTCAAAAGAAAATCCTACAGGCACAGCAAAAGTTTATTACTTCAATGCGAGGATGGGGCATTTGTCTATTCCGAAAGATTGCGACTTAAGCAAGATGAACTCCGACGCACTGTCAAAGATGATTTTAGCGACATCCTGTAAAGACGTGAGCCTTACGCCGTCAAGCGTTAACTCCGGTACCACGCAAAAATGAAAATCCTAATCGGCGTAAAAGACAAATAAGGATGTTGATAATGAAATCAGCAAGATGGTCAAATGAACAGTACAACGCCTATCTCGTAAGCGTAGGGCACAGGACGCAAAATCAATTGAAGACAGAGAGGAAAACCAGCGTTGAGGATTCCGATAATGCGAAAAAGAAACGCCGAAAATTCAGGAATCACAAGCCGAACGGCAAACACAAGTTTTGTGAATCATATATGGAGAACTGACAATGAAGGCAATGAGTTATATTCCAGTCCCGGTAGTCAAGCGTCCGTTGATTGACATTCCGGCCGGCACTAAGGTTGATTTAATAGATTTCTATGACAGGATAGATGTTTCCCCGGATCATACCGAGGGTAGCTGGCTGATATTCCGTAAACAGATCTGGCGCGTCAACAAGCATTACACGTTCCGTGTAAACCAATATGAGGTTACAATTCATCCCGGTTTTTTAGTGGACGGCGCTTCGATTCCGAAACCATTACACTGGCTTTATGATGCGTGGGATTCCCAATACAATAACGGATCTTTTCCCCATGACGGTATTTACGCCGCTGAAATATTTCCTAAATGGTTCAATGATTTTATTCTCATTGCCGGAATGCCCGATGCAAGCGGTTTTACTAAAGCCGTATTTTGGCAGTCCGTTGATAAATTTGGATGGGCAACCTATCGGACACATACGGCAAAGAGTGTTATGGAAGCGCGGAGATATGTAACGGTGAAGGTGATAATATGAGCCGCGAAGACAAGCTAATCCGGAAGATGGATCGTATCGCGATAGCGGCCATGCGAAAACGGATCCACAGCGAGACCGGCAGCGTGTCGAATATCCGGCCAAAGAAACCAGTCAAATATTGCTCCAAAATCAGATCCGCAATCCCGACAGTGTGCTGTTGACAACCCATGGAGAATTCCAGTGCCTGACATTAATCCCTGTCTGCGCTGTCAGTCCAAGGCCTGTGACATATGCATCACCCGCCCAGCCAACAAGTGCGGACAGCCCTGCGAGATTTTCAGCAGGGTCTGCGGTTATCATCGTCCGGTGAAAAACTGGAATAAAGGCCAGCAGGAACGTTTTAAGAATACAAAATATTTTGATTTGGATAAAAAAGGGAAATCCAAGGAGGTAACCGAAAATAAACAATCTTAAGGGCAACGGGGGAAGCGAATGCAACTAACATTCGCCCCCCTGATCAGCGATGGTGTTAACATCGAGACCATTTTCCGTTGCGTTCGAACCGCATAATTTACTCCGGATTATGGTTTTGTTTACACCATCGCTTTTTTTATTCTAAAATTAAAATTAAGGAGTTTTTATGTCAAAGAAGCTAAGAAGTCCGTTTCCGTGGTTTGGAGGAAAAGGGTCTGCAAAAATCAGAAATGTGATTTTAAGGAATCTTCCACCTCATGAATATTATGTCGAACCTTTTGGAGGGGGCGCAAGCATCCTCCTGGGAAAGACTCCGGCAAAGGTTGAGGTTTACAATGACGTGAACAGAGGCCTGGTCAATTTTTTTCGGGTAATAGCCGATGAGGAGTTGTTTGGCAAGTTCATGGCCAAAGCATCCAAATTGCCGGTTTCTCGAGAATTGTTCGAAGAAAGCGTAAGGGTCTGGCCGGGAATCCATGATTCAATAGAACAGGCTGTTCGCTGGTATTACGTCGCAAGACTGAGTTTCAGCGGTTGTTTCGGCAAGTCGTTTGCAGTAACGGTGAATTCCCATACTGCGGGCGTTTCCCAGAACATAGCGAGTTTCCTTTCATCACTTGACCAGCTGCCGCAGGTTCATTCCCGGATGCAGCGTGTCCAGATCGAATGCTGCGACTGGCGGGACTGCCTGAAGATGTATTGCGGCCGGGATTGGCTCGCATACTGTGATCCACCGTATGTCCTGGGATGCCGCAAGGCGGGCGGATACGATCACGAACTCAAGAACCAAGATCACGAGGAACTGGTTAAATGCCTGATTGATTACGATGGTGCCGTAATCCTCAGCGGTTATAACAGCCAGCTTTATTCCCCATTGATTGCGGCCGGATGGAATTTTCAGGAGATAGAGGTTGTCTGCAATGCCGCAGGCCGTACAAGGGTTTCCGGTCTGCAGGGCGTAGGCATGGCGAAATCAAAACAGGCTCGCATAGAATGTCTCTGGATGAATCCCGAATGCCAGCGCAGGCTGAATAATAATTTTACCGTAGCAACACCGTAGCAATTATGGCTAAAATGGGGGTTTGTGAAATTACTGTAAGCTGTTGATGGTAAAGATGGCGTCCCCAACCGGATTCGAACCGGTGTCGCCAGGATGAAAACCTGGTGTCCTAGGCCTCTAGACGATGGGGACGCTTTTTATGACAAACGGCGCTTATAATACTTATCTTTAATTAAAAGTCAAGGTTTGTCATTGTGAAACATGAAAACAAAGAGGGCAAAGGATTTTTATTTAAGAAAACTCACGACTTTCTTGAATGAAGGATGCGAGGCGTCCTTGAGCAGGGAAAAGATTAAAGATTCAGAACTCGTCACACAAACATCAGCGCCCCTCATGAAATCAATTGAAATCGCCGCATCATCCCGTCTTTTTGAATTTACCGCGTCCGCAATAAGAAAGACCTGAAACCCCCTTGCCAGCGCATCAATTGCCGTCTGCTGAATACAGACATGGGTTTCAACTCCCATTAAGACCAGCGATTTGAAAGGTCTCCTCTCAATTTCCCTGCGAAAATTAATATCTCCAAAACAGGAGAAGGAAGTTTTATCAAAAACCGGCCATTCTTCTTTGAAAAGTACAGAAAGCCCGGAAACCGTCTTACCAAGCCCCTTAGTGTATTGTTCTGTAATTATTACCGGCATATCGAGTTCTTTAGCAGCATTCAGCATTATTTTCTGCCTGACGAGAATTTTTTCCGTATCCAATGGATTCATTGCGGCAAGAAGCTTTTCCTGCATGTCGATTAAAAGGAAAGCCGTGGTTTCAATTGTAGGATGAGTATACGAAGACATTTTGGGGATTATTTTTTCAGATGAAGTTTTATTGTGTCTTTAAACTTATTCAAATCAAAATCACCTTTGTGCATCACCGCCTGACACGTGCTCTTCACCTTTTCGAATTCATCGAAAGATGCGGCAAGCCCGGTAATTGCAATTATGGGAACCTCCCTGTACCTGTCGTTCTTTTTCATGTACTGAATCAGTTCCCAGCCCGTCCTGACAGGCATCAGAAGATCTATTATGCTGAGCTTGATATCCTCGTCGCCTTTTTCAAGGACATTTATAGCCTCGTCGCCATTGGTTGCACAGACAGGATTATATCCCTCCGCAGTAAGCACACGGGAATAAAAATTCCTGAGCAGATCATCGTCATCCACTATAAGAATGGTAGGTTTCGCATCAGTTTTTTTATCGGAACCCATATTTATCAACCCTCTTTAATGAGGATAACATAAGCGAAAACAATTCTAATTCAAATGTAATAGGACAAATTATCTGCTCATATGCTTCAATCAGGAAGATCTCTTCCCGTAGTAAATTTCTGAAATCCTTATTTCAGGACATGGTATTTCCTGATTTTTCAGGAATGCGTCAACAAGCGCCTCGGCCTGTCCGGCATTCCCCTCTTTAACCCAGTATATGCGCTTTCCCTCTCTTTCCATTTTTCTGAACCAGACATCCTGTCTTTTTGCAAATTGCCTGATTTTTTCAAGAAGTTTTTTTCTCATTTCAATAAATGACAGCTTCCCCTGCAGATAACAGGCTACATATCTGTATTCGAGTCCGAAGAACTCCAGCCTTTCCCAGGGTATTCCCTGGTTATGAAGATTTTCGACTTCTGCAACCATGCCATTCTTAATACGGAGATCAAGTCTCTCCTCTATCCTTGAATGAACCTCTTTCCTGCCGAAAAACACCCCTATGAGAAGGTATTCAGGAGCGAAAGGCAAGGGTTCCGCCTGACTGGTGTTGTTTTTATTTTTTTCCAAATATCTTATGATTCTGTTCCTGTTATTTTGCCCGTTGACACTTTTATAAGCATCTTCAGATTCGCCTTTAAGCGTTTCCAGAATCTCTTTTGTACTCAGACACTTCAAGGATTCCCTGAAATCCGGAGCAGGAGCAGCGCCTCTGAGGCTGTACTCTGAAAGTATTGCGTTAACATACAACGCGCTCCCTCCCGCCATTACAGGGACATGTCTCCTAGAGTCAATTTCAAGTATAATCCCGGGGACATCACTGCGGAACCGCATAAGGTTGTAGTCTTCGGAAGGGCTGACAATATCAATCAGATGATAGGGTACGTTTCCATATTCATCAATATCTTTACCGCTGCCTATGTTCAAACCACGGTAAACCTGTCTTGAATCAGCACTTATTATTTCACCGTTGAATTTCCGTGCAAGGCGGACGGCAAGCTTGGTCTTCCCTGTCGCGGTCGGGCCGAGAACGACAATTATTTTAATTTTTTTCTTTTCTCTCAAGGAATTTTCCAGATTTGAGTTTACTTTTAAACTCTGTTATTTTACGTTTTCAATAACTGGGATTATATTATAGTTATAAACTGTTTAAAAGAAAGAGGTAATATCATATGTCTGAACAAATACTGTGTCCTGAAAAAATAAAGGAGTTTCTTCCTTATCGACATCCGTTGCTTTTCGTTGACAGGGTGTTTATTGAAAGCGAAAAGAAATATATCGGCCTGAAAAACCTTTCCATGAACGAGGCCGTATTCCAAGGGCACTTCCCAGGGCATCCGATACTCCCAGGCATTTTACATGTGGAAGCGATGGAACAAGTTGCGGAAATCGCGGTTAGAAAAGTGTTTAACCCGAAATCAGATGAGGAAATATATATAAAGGGGATGAAAAAGGTAAAATTCAGAAAACCGGCAGTCCCCGGAGATCGTCTGAGGATTGAAATAGAAATCAAAAACATAAACGGCAATGAAGCTGACATAAGTGCTGCGAACTATACAAATTCAGGGCTTGCATGCCAGGCAAATCTCATACTTTCAGTGAGATCCAAGAAGATCGATGATTCAATGCCCAAGCTTTTCACCAAATATGATAAAAACGCTGAAATTGCCATGGATTCCGGAAAAATCATGTCTATAATTCCTCACAGATATCCGTTTCTCCTTGTTGACTATATTGTATCAGTAACCGGAGCTCATGTCATCGCAATAAAAAATGTTACGGGGACTGAGCCCTTCTTCCATGGTTATTCTCCTGATTATTCCGTGCTTCCCGGTGCTGTTCACGCCGAGATAATAGCGCAGAGCGGGTGTGTAATGGTTCTTGCAAGACCTGAAAACAGAGGGAAGATCGCATATTTCATGGCAATTGACAATGCCGAATACTTCCATCCCGTCACACCTGGAGACCAGCTGAGAATTGAAGTGGACGTACCTGAGGGCAGTTCCAGATTCGGACGCGGTGAAGGTTTTATTTACGTTGAGGACAAGATTGTTTCAAAATCTGAAATTACATTTGCCGTAATTGACAATAAATAAAAAAACCAGGCTTTTTACGGCTTGAGTTTTCTTTTGAAATACAGTATTTCTTGCGCTGTAAGAGTCGTAAAGAGATAAATTTGACATTGGCGGAAAATTACAGGTGTTTGGATTCGAGGCACGAGTCCCGCGCGTATGGTACATACGTAAGGGGTGAAGCAACGAAGAAGACAAATACATGGAATTCCGCCCCGAAGGGCTGACGTTCTTTTGGCCGCTCTTATCACGCTGTTTGCTCGTTTACATATCTTCAGATATGCTCCTCGCAAACACCATGATAATCAATCCAAAATCTTCGCCAGCAAATGTCAAAGTTATTTCTTTACGGCTTCTTACCGCCGCCTCTACCTTCTGAACGGTGGCAACCCTCTTATTTCACGTTCACGCAATGGCGAACCGTCCGGATTGACAAGTCTGGCGGTCACGAATATGAGAAGATTTCTTTTCTCGCGGTTTTGAGCCTGGGATCTGAAAAGCGCTCCAACAAGCGGGATGTCGCCAAGTATTGGAATCCTGTCATCGTTAAAATCGCTGGTATCTTTGATTGCCCCACCCATCACTATCGTCTCCCCATCATATACAACAAGTTTGGTCTGAACAGTTCTCACCTCAAAAATAGGCATTCTTATTACGTTTGTGAGTGGAACACCACCTCCAAGGGGGGTAAACGTGTAACTGTAATCCGTCCACCCAAGAAAGGACTGGACAATCGGAACCATATCAAGGGAAATCGTATAACGGTCCGAATCAACTGTAGGGGTAACGGTAAGTTTTACACCAAGTTCCGTAGGCTCTGCAAGCTCGGGGGTGGACGGGGTAAAAACACTGTATGACCCGGATTGCGTAAATGTCGCCTCAGTCCAGCTGGTCGGATAATATTCTTCGCGAACCATTCTTATGACAGCTTCCTGTCCATTCTGCGTAGTTACACGGGGAGTTGAAAGTACGTCGGCTGTCGCGCACTTGTTAAGGGCATGGATAAGAGCTTTATATGTGACCCCCTTGCTGGTATGATGCGTAATATTGAAAAGAGTATCATCCTGAGCTGTAACACTTGCGACGCCAAAACGGTTAATAGGATCATTCTGATCAAAAGTCATTTTGCTCTTGCTGTAATTTGTACCAACATTCGTCTTGCTTACAAGCCATTCAACGCCAAGTGAATCAATATCACGCTGGGAAATTTCAACGAACTTAGCCTCTATGAGGACTTGCGGATCAACAACATTAAGTTCATGGATGATGTCCTCTATTTTTGTCAGATTATCCGGGGTGTTTGTGGCGATAAGACGGCTTATCCGGCTGTCAAATACAATCTTGGCTCCTTCAGGGAAAGAGATACCCCTCGTACGGAAATAAGTTTCTATTTCAGTTCCGGCGGCTCCGGCTGCGGCCCCAGCTCCAGCTGCGGCTCCGGCTGCAGCTCCTCCGCCACCTGCGGCAGGAGCCACTCCAAGCTCTGAAAACGCTTCTTTTTCAACAGGATAAATACGTGTTTCCAGTTCATCAAGAGGGATATCCTGAGCTGCAATGACCACGGCAAATCTTTCAATTCTGTATTTGAGATTTGCCCCTCTGCATATATACCTGATGGCGTCTCCGAGCGGAATATCATCAACAAGCATTGTAATGGTGGGCATTTCGCCTGAGGGAGATGCAGGAGGAGCAGCTCCTTCCGCCGGAGCAGCTCCTTCATCAACCGGAACCGGTGCGGCTGCAGGCGCAGATGCCGTCTTTTCACCGGTGTTTAAACGCAGGAGTATGTTCACTCCCTGTTTTTCAGGATCGAGTTCCCTGCTGCGGTTCTTCAAATATTTGACAACAGTTGGGATGGTCACATCTTCAAATTCTATGTGGTCAATCAAAATATCATTGAGTTTTTTCTGAATTGAACTCGTTCCCTCATCTTTGAGAATAGGATCCTTTCCAGTGATTTCCTTGTTTCCGGAAAGAGTTCGCGGAATAATCGGCGGCGCATATTTCCACTCCACTTCCGTAATTCTTTCGCGGCGCGTAAGTTCATATCTGAGATTCCCCTCTTTGTACAGCTCTCCGCTTATCTGTTTTATATACTGGATCGCTTTTACATGATAGGGATTTATTACAAGTATTTCCTCAAACTTGTCTCTCGCCTTGTCATACTGCCTGTCATCATAAAACTTCCTGCCCTGTTCAAACAGGACATCTATATTGTAGAGTTTGTCATCGCGCTTGGGATCGATAAATTTTTCAGAAGTTTCATACTTGTACTTAAGCGAATCCTTCCCGACAGCCAATCTGTCCCTCATGGCAAGAAGCCTTTTCCTGATGGCGTTAAATCTTTCCATGAGATTTCCCGTTTTCGGGGTGGCGGAAAGAGTTTTAATTGCGTCATCGCACTCCTTAATCGCCATATCGCACTTTTCTACGGCCTCATTGTAATCGCCCTGCGGATCCTTGCCCGTTTTTTCAACTTTTTCGGCTCTTGCCACAAGAGCTTCCGCCCAGTACCGGTAAACAGCGGCAAGTGCTTCATTTATGCTTTGGACTCTTTTATTATTGTATTCGCCTGGCCCCAGATTTTTGACCATTATTTCTTTGGCCTGAAGATATAAATCCCCTGCATTCTGATAATCATCGTTTTCAAAGGCGACCCTTGCCTGTTCAGCTATCAAATCGGATCTCAGTTCGGATTCATTTTTAACCGCATTTTCCTTTGCCATGTCATTTCTGCCTTCCTCCGCAGAACCTACCTGCGTGAAAAGTTTTCCTGAAAAACAGAAAATCAAGGCCAGGGCGAGAAGCCCCGACGTGATTTCAGTATATTTTCCCTTGAACATTATATCCTCCGTAATGATATATAAATTAAATTTTATGAATTTACCTTATCTGCGGAAATCAGGCAGTCCTCTTGTTTCACCCATCCTGACAGGTATTCCATCGGGATTAACAAGCCTTGCAGTTACGAAAATCAGGAGATTTTGCTTTACACTTCTATCATTTTGTGTTCTAAAGAGACGTCCGACAAGAGGAACATCGCCAACGCCGGAAAGCCTGTCATCTATTTTTTGAACATCATCCCTGATCATTCCTCCGAGAATAAGTGTCTCGCCGTCATAAACCTTGACATTCGTAGTAACATCCCTAAGCGACAAAACAGGCATTTTAAGGGTTGCAGGTATTAACATGGGCAGTCCGCCACCGAGAATAGTATTGGTGACTGAAATAGTATAACTGTAATTCGTCCAATCAACATGTTCCCTTATCTGAGGATGGAGGTTAAGGGAAATTGTATAATTATTGGGACTGACAGTGGCAGTGACTTCAAGCCTTACTCCAAGATCCGTGGCTTCTCCCAGTTCAGGATAGGAGGGCGTAATCTGAACAAGATTATCTCCGACAGTCACTTCAGCCGCAGTCCATGATGTCGGGAAATACTCTGCACGAACCATTCTTATGACAGCGGGTTGTCCGCTTGTGGCTATTACCTTCGGAGCTGAAAGTATTTCGGCTTTCCCGCTCCGATCCATGGCATGAATGATAACATCAAAATACATCTTGCCGTTCTTTCCGAATCCGGGGAAAGGGACAGGAAGACCGGCAGTGTCGGTGCGCATAAGATTGTTTACAATCTTATCATCGGTAAATGTTCTCATCATTGTATTTGCAGGCGCACTCGCAGGCACCGGGCCAGGCACACCTGGAATAACCCCGCCGGAACTGAAAGTCGTCCAATCTCCGGCGGTGACGTTAGCGTCTGTTGTTTTATTCAGCATCCATTCAAATCCCATCTCCTCCGTGTCGGTCTGGGTGAGCTCGACAAATTTGGCTTCAATAAGGACTAACGGCGTCTCGATATCAAGATCCCTCAAAAGGGCTTCAAGCCTTCTCAGATTTTCAGGCGAATTTTTAACAACAAGTTTTCCGCCGCGCCTGTCATACGCGATGGCAGTACTGGCATCTGTAAAATTAACACCTCTCTGGCTGAAATAGTCCTTAAGCGCCTGGCTGGAAAGCGGAGTTTTCCCTGCGGCGGCACCACCGGCGGCACCCTTGTCGGACAATGTCGTAGCAAGATCAATTGTGGTTCCACCGCCAGCACCAGTGGCAAAACCGCCGTCCTTCTCATCTGTAATGGCAGACGGGGCGATGTTGTTGATCATGGCGGCGCGGACTTTGAAAAATCTTGTTTCCATTATATCGGTAATTTCAGAGCTTATGATTACCGCCCTCTCTTCAATCCGGTACTTCAGGACGCATGTCTGGCATATGTATCTTATCACTTCTCCCAGCGGGATTCCATCAAGGCTCATTGTTATCCTGGGAGTGTTAATCACCTGTTCCGGCGTAAGCCTGAGAAGGATATTTACTCCTGTCTTGTTTGGAGAGGGATCAAGTTCCTTGCTCCTCTGTATCAGCAATGAAACCACGGAAGAAATTGTCGCCTCCTCAAAATCAATCTGGTCAATTATAATTTCTGTAAGCTTCTCTGAAAGTTCCGACTTTTCAACGGCAACGGCATTGCCCTGCGCAGGCTTAATGGCAGGAGTGGGAAGAACAGCCTGATTCCAGCTCCATCTGTTTTCTGCGATTATTTCCCTTTCTTCATTGATCCGTCTCAGTTTCCCCGCCTGATACAGCTTGTCATAGACAATCTGCAGAAGCCTGGTCGCCTTTTCGTTGTAGGGGTCTCGTACAAGCACCTTTTCGAGAGCATCTCTTGCTCGAATATAGTCTTCATTGTCAATCAGAACTTTTGACTGAGCTAGCGACACCCCTATCTCCGACTGTCTGAGAGGCCTTTCGGGATCAAAGGCAGGGAAATCAGTATCCTTTTCAATTTTATCAGAGCCGATGCGGGTTTTACAGTCTTTCTCAAAACCCTCGAGTGTTTCCGTTTTTCTCAATCCCTCATTAACCAAGCCGTCAAGCTTTTTTGTACCGAGCGGATCCGTCTTGCATTCTGCTCTGAATTTCCTGGCCTGGTCAATTGCGCTTATATTGATTTTCTGAGCGGCATTTGTCAGAACTATCGCTTTGTCGTATTTTTTTTCCGCGTAAGCCTGTCTCGCATTGTCTTCAATAAAACTTACGGTTCTCTTCTTCAGTCCGGAGACAGCGATGTAAACCTTGACACTTTCAAATTCCGTTTTGTAATTGCTCTCAATATCCTTAACGTTTTTCCTGTATTCGTTAAGAAATCTGTCAATGAGCTGATTCGCCTCGTCAAACCTCTGTTCATCGACAAGCAACTTACATAACGTAACTATTTTCGCATTGACACTCCTGTAATCAACATCTTCACCTGTCGTACCGCTGACAAATGTCTTTGCCCCGTACCCGTTGTTGTCTACAAGGGCTTTATATCCGATGCCATCCCTGTTAAAAACGACAAGCGGATTTGCACCATTATCCCTGTCCTCATCGGAAAGATACAGGGTGATATTTAAAGAAGTTCTTTTCACGCAGGCGACAAATCCGCTGAAAAGCGGAAGCGCTTTTGCAAGAGCGCCGGAAAGCATTTCCTCTCTAGCAGTTGCCGGATTGATTTCGTTTACATCATTCTGGGCGGCCATTATCTTTGGCTGAACTGGAATCTGCGCATTTTCATTTTGGGCATTCGTAAAAAAGATCAGCAATGAAAAAGATGATATAAACAAAACCAACTTCAATCTTATCATGAAAATACTCCCCATATTAAAGAATTTTATTTCCGCAACGGCAATTCATCAGGGCCAAGAGGCATAGCAGGAGGCTTGACGGCAGGATTTTCCACTGTATGTGCGCCCCCCCTATTATACTCCAACACCTTCTGAGTGAGTTCATATTCAGCACCATCGTCATTTTTCTTTATGATAGCGGTTTTCTTAGAGCTGTCCACGCTCTTAACAGTGTATTTTTCCTCTCCAGTCCTATCGTCACCGACAGAGAATGTCTCATTGGCGGCGACAGTATACTCTTTTTCCGTGAAGGCATCTATGATTTTCACACTTTCATTGTTTTCCCAGACAGCTTCCTTTTCTCTTGCTTTAATCGGCTTATCGCCTTCCTCCTGGATAATAACGGTAAAAACATTACGTTTCCGCGTGTTTTTATTATCAATACGCTCCTCAACGGTTTCCGATGTAATATCTTTTATGTCATATTTTCTATCGTTCAACACCATAACAGAATTAATTTTATAGAATTTAGTCCTCGATTTACCGTCAATAAGCTGTTCGACTTGAATGCTCCAGGTGTTCTTGTCGTTACCGTGGGCGGTGACTTTTGTGAGAACCATCGGCAGCTTGTTGCGTTTTATACTTTCGATATAAAGCCTTTTTGCGTAAGGAGGATGGGATTTGGGATCATTGATTTTTGTCTTTGCCTTATACTCTTCAAGATTGGAAAAACCGTCGTTATCAATATCCTTTACCGCATCCTCGGGATCATTTGGATTCAAACCGGCAGCTATTTCATCCTTGTCCGGTATTCCATCTTCATCGCTGTCGGATTGAGCCGTGCCTCTTTTCGACTCTCCTGCCTCCCTAAGGGCATATTTACAAACAGGGCAGGTTCCATCCTGCACAAAGGACGAACGCGGAATCAGTTTCTGACATTCCGGATTCGGACATCTTGCGATCTGATAGGGAGCCAGCATATCTGAAAAATCCCTGGCGCCCTCGGTTCTTGCACTAACCCTGCCCCACCTTTTTTCAGACATAAAATTTTTCTGAATATTGAACGCCTCCTGGCCAAGCCTCTTGTATTCAGGCTGTTTTATCGGAAATTGAAGGTCTTCCTCTTTGATCTCCTGGGATTTGCTCAGCGCCAGAATAAGAAGAATCAGAGAAGCAATGAAGACAAGCAGGAATACTGCAAGTATAATTTTTTCATAATATTTCTTCAGGAATCCCAAAATCATTTTCTCCTTATTTCGTCCGCCACATATATAACATAGTCTATCTTTATGTCAGCAAATACGTCCGTTGAACTTCCAATCACGGCAGCGCCATAGGAATCATCTCCTTTTTCTTTCCTGCCTTTTTCACTCGTCGGAGATTTTTTTTCAACAATTGGAACAGGTCCGACAACCGACTTTGTTTCATCAACCGCCTTTTTCAGGGCAAGATCCCTGACAATATAAATTCTGTTATCCTTATAGGCATCCTGAAAATTGTTTATTAAATCCCTGATGGAATCCATTGAACCCACAATCTGCATTTTGTATGAAAGTCTCAGGAATCCCCTGCTTTCAGTTCCCTCGAGATTGACTTTTGCAAGGGAATTAATGCCTTTTATCCCGGTAGCCTTCATCCTGTATACAAGATCTTCAAGCATACTGTAATGTTTCGGGATAAGCCCAATATGTTCCGGAAGAGGCATATTGTCCCCGTATATGTTGAAGATTGAGTTTTTTTCGGAAACTGTTATGAGCCGTCCCAGCCCGACATCCTTTGCGCCAAGCAGATTATTGAGGCTGAGATCCATATTGGACATATAAGTCTTGCATGCCTCCGCACTCATTTTCCTGGGAAGGCCAAGTCCTTCCATTATAAGCTGATCAACAACTGCATTATTATTTAAATCCTCCAGCGTCCTCTTTTCAATGGTTGTTTTAAACGCACTGATTGCACTGTCAATCTTCTGTCCATCATATTCACCGGTAAATTTTAAAAAAATCTGTTCCGCCGTTCCGGTTCTCTTCTCTTTTTCATAGGCCGACCGCCATTTTGAATAAAGAGTATACTCGCTTACCTCGAGTACTGCGGCAAACGCCTGTATCGCAGAACGGTAGGGTCTACCGAAAATCTGATGAATTTCCTGAACCTTCATCTGAAACTGGCCGACATCCAAATTTATTGCATCCAGATTACCTCTCAGAGGTGCGGGCTTTTCCTCGATAAGCTTCTTAATCTTATCCCTCTGGACCAGCAGAGCCTCACGGTGCGTCTTCATTTTCATTGAAACCTGGAAAACAAAAAAAACAAAAACCACTGAAACCAGAAAAGCGACTCCCAGCACCACGAAAAGCACAATATTCTTCTTTACAAGTTCCATAGTTACTCTTATCTGATAAACGGTGTTTTTAATTTTATCATCATCTTAAAACTGGAAAAATAATTTTTTTCATCTCTCGCCGGCACAAAACTCAGAGTGACAATTTCAGCAGGTTTATCCGTAAAGACAGATGTTTTCGCAAGCTCCTGCTTGAAATTGTCGATTTCGGAGGGGGCTCCAAAAAAATGGCCTTCGACTTCAAGCCATTCCAATTTGCCGGCATCTGCGCTTGGAGCAGTCCTTGCAACGCCTCTCCTCGCAAAAATAGGCATTACAACCGACCTGTTTTCATCTCCGCCATCACCTGCCGCTGCAGTTGCACCCCCGGTGGGATCTTTTCCCGGAATAAGACTCACCAGCCACATTTTATCCGGGATCTTCAATTGAAGCTCATTAAAAATATCAATCCAGTTGCATCTTTCCGACAGTACGTTCTGTGCGTCCTTAAATTCACTCACAAGAGAATCTTTCTTCTTCTCAGCGCTTTTAACCTCATCATTCAACGCCTTGGTGGACGCAACTATTTTCTCTGCAAGAAGAACCTTGTTGCTGTCAATCTTTTCCTGCTTGGAGAGAGAGAAGTAAATCAACGTCAGGCAGAGTACAAAAGAAGCGGCACTCGCATAGAAATACGGGGTCTTATGCTTGATCGCCTGCGCCTTTTTAATTTTTTCAGGAATAAGGGAGATTTCAATGGGGCATGAAGTTATATGTCTGAGGCCAAGCCCAATAACCTCCGAGAACATATGCGCAACTTCGGCAAGCTGTTCCCTGTTGATGTGATCTGGGAGGGAAACCACCTGGAACGGATTGAAATACTCGACAGGTATTTTAAGTTTTTCCGAAAAGAATCTCGGGGTGAAGGCCATCACCGAACTCCCGCCGGAGAGATACAGCTTCACAGGCTTGTTCCCTTTCTCCTGGGATCTGTAGACGTTTATGGATCTGTTTATTTCCCCGTGAAGACGAGTCATCACATTCCTGACAATCTTTGAAATTGTCGCTGCAACTTCAGAATCGGGTTCTTCATACGCACCGCCCAGCGCCACGAATCCATGTTTCCTCTTAAGTTCCTCCGCATCCTTATATGGAATGCCAAACTCTTTGCTAATCTGCTGGGTTATGGAATATCCGGCAATAGGGATTGTCCTTACAAAGAAACGGCCGCTGTCAATGAAAACAAGACTGGAACACTTGGATCCTATATTGAGTATCATGACACAGTCGCTGCCGCCAACCTCATTAGCCCTTGCGGAGTTGTAACAGGCGACAGGAGCAACGTCAACGACGGAAATTTCCTTGCCTAATTTTTCAATTGCATTAGTCAGCTCTTCCACAACCGTGTCTTTGACAACTATAAACATCACTTCAATTTCATTCTCGACACCGGTGCTGATAAGCTGATAATCCCACACCACCTCTTCAATTGGGAAAGGGACATTCTGCTTTGCCTCATATTCCACAACCTGGCGAACCCTGTCCTCTTTCTCGCCCATGGGGGGAAGTTTTACAAAACGGATGAATGTGGACTGTCCCGATATGGAAATCTGTACTTTCTTCGCTTTAAAATCATTTTCAATAAAAGCCGCAGAAAGCTTCTCCGTGAGAGCCGTAAGAAGCTCCTCTTCCTTCAAGTCCCCGCCGTATTCGGCAAAAGCAAACTTTTCCAGCACAAACTTTCCGCCTGGCGGATAACTGAATTCCGCCAGTTTTATACTGTCTGCCCCTATATCAATCGCCAGAACTGTATCAGTTTTTGCCATATTGCCTTGTATCTTATGATCCGCAGTTATTGTTTCACTTTGAAGAATCTGGTTTTACCTGCTCATAATGATCGTAGTTCAGATTGGCCCAGGGAGTCTTATCCTGTCCGAGAATTCCATCCTTCTGTCGCTGGAGCGACAGGCTTGTCTTAGTATCCGAAAACTTCTTGTTCGTCGCCTGAACAGTTGTACCTTTAGGCTGGGAAAATCCTGCACCAATGAGAGTATCGTTCATTTTGAACTCGACTTTGACATCGAATTTCTTCGCATCCGAATTGTTGAATTTTTTCCCTGTCGCAAACTTTTCAATTATTCTGGGAGGAACAAAAGCAACAAGGTGGTGCGCTCCGCCGTCAAGTGCAAACGCCCAGTATAAAGCCTTACCGGAAAGAAGGGCAAACGGACTTTTGGGGTCTTCGGTCGGAAGCAGAAGCTCATATTCAACGGTTACATTCTCAAGGTTTTCATTCTCCTTTCTGGAGGCTGCGGTTGTGAAATCAACATCAATCTGAATCCATTTCTTCTGTTTCCACGGTTTTTCCGGGACATTCATGACCTTCCATATCGGAGTGTCGACAAGTTCGGATTCGACTTTAACATCACTTATAAGCGCCTGTCTTCCCGCGCCTTGCGAACATGCGTCCGGGGCAAAAGCGGAAAAGAAACCGGCAAGACATACAAAGAGGGCAATATGACGAATTTCATTCATGGATTTTTCACCTCATTTTGTGTTAAAAAGACGAGACAGCCCAAAAACTATCTCCTGTAAATAAAATATGCAAGTGAATTTAATATTATTTTATTTAATAAACTCTACGGTTAAAAATTCTCAAGGTCTTTTCCGTTTCACTTATATTTTTCAACAGTACCATGTCCAGCACATAAGATATGCGCCTCACAAACACCATGATAATCAATCCAAAATCTTCGCCAGCAAATGTCAAAGTTATTTCTTTACGGCTCCTAAGCGCGGGAAACTTGAAAATCAGATTTTCAACCGTATCTTTTCGCATCAGTTGAAAAAAAGTCGCCTCGGCTGAGAAAACTTATCAGAGGTGTCTTTTTATTTCAGATTCATGCTTGAATTCTTATTCCTTGCTGATAAATAATAACGTGCAATTATTTAAAGAGGGAGAGACCGAACTTGCAGAACATTGTCAACAGCAAAGAGAGTGTAGTGAAATCCGTCGGGCTTTCCAAGGAATTCCGCGATTTCTGGAACCGCCCCAAAGCGAAAGCTGTAAATGACATTGATTTTGAAGTTTACGAGGGAGAGGTTCTTGGTCTTCTCGGCCCCAACGGCTCCGGTAAATCAACCACGATAAAAATGCTCCTGGGACTTCTTTATCCGACTTCCGGGAATGTTACTGTTTTCGGGGAATCACCCCGCAGTGTGCATACAAAAATGCGCATAGGATATCTTCCCGAGGAATCATACCTGTATAAATATCTGACCGCATTGGAAACACTTGACTTCTTCGGAGCCCTCTTCAATCTTTCAACGGTTGAACGGAGGAACAGAAGCGAACAGCTCCTTGAAATGGTGGGGCTCAGCCACGTGAGGAACCGTCCGGTAGGCGAATTTTCAAAAGGCATGGCGCGCAGAATAGGTCTTGCCCAGGCAATGATAAACGATCCCGATCTTCTTATCCTTGATGAACCGACTTCGGGGCTGGATCCGATCGGCTGCCGTGAGATAAAAGATCTTATAACCTTTCTGCAGAAACGCGGCAAGACTGTTATTGTCAGCAGCCATCTCCTCGGCGATGTCGAGGACATATGCAACAGAGTGCTGATACTCTACGGGGGGAATATCAGGGCGGTCGGAACCCTGGATGAGCTTCTCACTATTCCCACGGCCAGCCGCATAACGACTCCGATGCTTGAGGCGGATGTTACCGAGAGATTGTTGAAAATACTCAGGGAAAACCTCAAAGGCGAAGAATTTGTGATTGACCATCCGAGACGTTCGCTCGAGGATTTCTTCCTCAGCGTGATAAACAAGGCAAGAAGCGAAAGCGTAAAGACATACGGGGCAGAAGGCGGAGGCGAGATTGCGGGTTACCTGAAACACGAAGACAGGCGTCAAGACATACTTAAAATCCTTTCATCCCCGAATAGTGTTGACAGGAAACCTGAAGAGGCAACGAAAACCGTTGAAGTAAAAGATTCTTCGGAGAAAGCCAGGGAAACGCTTGACAGGTTTGTCTCAGTTAAAGAACCCGGGCAGGCGGAACAGAAAAAGCCCGAAAGCGGAAAGAAAACCGAGGAACACGAGCTCATAAACAAAAAACTCTCCCATCTTGTTTCGAAAAAAGATTCGGACGGAAAATAAATCTTCATTTTGTTCTGGTGATAAACAATGATTTCATTATGGGCAATTACCAAGCTCACATGCAGAGCGTCGGTCAGATCGCACATTTTCCATGTCCTTCTGCTTGTCCTGCTTGTCACTATTGCAATACTTCCGAATACCGTCCTCGGCGACGGAACAGCTTCAGGATACATCCAGGTTTCTTTAAAATACTGTCTTGGCGCAATCGGGTTTATCCTATCCCTTTCGACCATATGGGTCGGCTGCTTCATATTGTCGAACGATCTTGAAACCTATCAGGTTCACATGGTTTTCACGAAACCTGTTTCCAGAGCCAAGGTGTGGGCCGGCAAATGGCTGGGAGTTGTTCTTGTTCACGCAATCCTGCTTCTTGTTGCATCATTGATTGTCTATTCACTGATTTTATGGCAGTTCTACAGGAAGCCTTTTACAGCTGAAGAGAAATCAAGAATTGAAAATGAGGTGCTTGTGGGAAGAAAGGTTTTTCTGCCGGAGCTTCCGGACTTGGATTCGAAGGTTCGCCTGGAATACGGGAAGAGGGTTAAATATCTCAAGTCCGTCCAGGCAGAGAACTTCCAGAAGCCATCAGGCGATGAAAAGAGAAAAATGCTCCGCGAACTTCGCAAGCAGATTATAGCGCAATACGGGGAAGTTAAACCGGGACCGTCGAATACCAGAAAATGGGATTTCAAAGGGCTGGGCACGGACATAAAAACACCGCTTTACTTCCGCTACCGCACGTATGTCGGGAAAATATCCTCTAAAGATCAGAGGGAAACTGCAGGAATATGGAGCGTGAGACTGCTCGTTCCCGCAGAGGAAAACGCAAAAGACCGGAAACCTGCGGAGGAAGTCGCCATGAAAGAGATATTTATTCCTAAAAGCCAATATCCGGAAAGGCTTATGTGCGGAGTTTTCCATGAGATCGCGCTCTCTCCCGAAACGGTTGACAGGGAAGGTACAGTCACAGTTGCATTCGCTAATTTTGACCTTGAAGGCAAGCCTGTTTTCTTTCAGGCCGCAGACGGCCCCAAGCTTTTAATAAAGACGGGGTCGTTCCTGGAAAATTATCTCAGGGCGGTTTTCATGATATTCCTGAAACTGCTTTTCCTTGCAGGCCTCGCATGTGCGGCCGGAGGCCTCCTTTCGATGCCCACTGCCGTCTTCGTTGTCCTCTCCTATCTGCTCCTTGGAATTTTCGCGACATTTGTAGTTGACATAGAATCGCAGTTTCCCGACAGTGACGAGCCGGGACAGCTCGAAGAATGGCATGAAACCGTCGGCCGGGTAGTAAGTCATACTTTGCTGTGGGGAATAATCCCGATGCATAAATTCGAAGTTACGGACGAAGTGGCGAACGGGGAACTTATTGGAGCGCAGTTTATTGTAAGAACTTTTTTTGAGTTTTTCATACTAAGGGGGCTCCCGATATTCCTTGTCGGCGTATGGCTGTACAGGAGAAGGGAAATGGGGACGATTATCCAAAAATGATCATGATGAGAAAAATAATTCTGCCTCTTCTGTTTTTTGTGTTTATCACGGGGGTTTTCGTGATTTGCACAAATTCCATACAGAAAAAAATAAACAGGATAAAAGTCATTGAAAAACTGACCGATACCGATCCGGTTGAAAACGCCCCCCCCATAGTTGCGTTTACAACTGTTGCGCTTGGAAGTTTCAGGGGGCTTGTTGCCGATCTTCTCTGGCTCAGGACTATCTCGCTGCAGGATAAGGGGCAGTATTTTGAAATGGTGCAACTGGCCTCATGGATAACGAAACTTCAGCCCAGGTTTACAGGCGCCACGGCTTATCTCGCCTGGAATATGGCATACAATATTTCGGTCACTTTCTCTTCCGCTGAGGACAGATGGCGCTGGATAAAACGGGGGATCGAGCTCATCAGAGACGAGGCGCTTGTCTATAACCCTGCGGATCCGGTTCTCTATAAAGAACTTGGCTGGATTTACCAGCATAAGATTGGGAACATAATGGATGATGCAAATATTTATTACAAAAACCAGATCGCATTGGAGCTTATGGATGTTTTCGGCGCCCCGGAGCCTGACTGGAAAACTCTGGCGTCGGCTCCTGACGACGAGGAACAGTTCAAGAAGCGTTGCACCGAAAAAAATCCGGTATGGAAAGCGCTCAAGGATTCAGAATATAATTCTCCTGATGCGCTGGAGAAGGAATTCAGGGCCAATCGGAAGCTCCCTGAAAAATTCACTGCCTTGCTCAAGAATGCCGATGAGGTAAAACTCATTGAAAGCTACTTGCGCAAAAGATGGCTTAAGCAGAAATACAAGCTTGATCCGGCGAAGATTCTTGAAATCAACAACAGATACGGGAGGCTTGACTGGCGGCTTCCTGAAGCCCACGCAATTTACTGGGCGACTCTCGGTCTTGAACGCCAGAACGCCAATGAACCCGATATCAGCTGTGATCGAATGATTACACAGTCACTGGCAGATGCATTTAAGGGAGGCAGGCTTCTCATGTTTGATAAAAATAATTTTAAGAGTTTCATGTCTGCGCCTAATCTTAATGTTGCTGATGCCGTAAAGAAAACCTTCCAGGACGTATACGACAGACAGAAAAGCAAATCATTCTTGGCGGGGTTTGAGAATTTCATGGTTGACGCTGTTGTCATCCTCTATAACTACGGGAATTACACGAAAGCCAGAAAATATCTGGAGGAACTCAGGAAAATGTTTCCTGGAAATCCCCGTTACAGGGTTGGTGTTGATGAATTTGTGCTCAAGGAATGGCTTGAAGACGCAAAAGAAGGATCAATGAAGCAGGTCATGGACATAATCGGCGGACTGATCTTCAGGAGCCTCTATTTCCTGTCCTACGGTGATACGGATACCGCCGCCTCCCATGAAAAACTTGCGCAGGGAATTTATTTGCATTACAAACAGTCGCAGAATGAAAGCTGGGGCAGAGTCGGACTGCCTCCCTATTCGGAAATAAAACAGAAAATACTGGACAACTGTCTCGCCAATTTCCCGAAACCTGTTTCAGAAAGCCTGCGCAGCGCCCTTGAAGAGCAGAAAGCATTGAAAAAGGAAGACCAAGCCCTGCCGAAAGATAAATAATCCGGACGGATTATTTATAAGAAGCCGCAATTGCCTACGCGCAATTCTTAAATTCCCTGAAAAGCTCGGCACCAAGCTCCTTGTAAGACTGATATCTTGATGACGGATCGCGTTTAATCATTTTCATGAGAATCCGGGCGACTTCAGGATTAGTTTTCGGGGGAAGTTTACTGAAAAAATCGGCCATCCGGAGGGAACTGACATGTTTTTCGACAAGTTTCCTGACATCTTCGGACGAATAATAGGTCGTTCTTGAAATAAGATGGTACAGCAACATGCCCAAGCTGTAAATTTCGCTGTACTGGGATTCCGGAGCTCCCTCTATTCTCTCAGGGGGAATGTAGTGCGGGGAACCAACAATCTGGTCTGATTTATCCCCGTTTATCGCTTCTTCAATTGAGATGGCAAGTCCGTAGTCAATCATTTTGACATTTCCGTTCCTGTCAATGATAACATTCTGGGGCTTCAGATCCCTGAAAAGGTAGCCGCAATCGAAAATGTGCTGTTCAGCCGAGAGCATCTGGAGTGTCCAGAGAATAATCTGCTTGTCAGTCCGTTTTACGGGTGATTCAATAATCTGGTCAAGCCGTATTCCGTCAATGAACTCATAAACTGCATAATATTCCTCTTTCCAGATGCCGTATTCGTAAACCTTTGTCAGATGAGGGTGATTCCCGAACCTGCATCCTATTTTCGCCTCGTCGACAAGAGAGTCAATCAGAAACTTGTCATTCCTCATTTCACGGTTAAGGACTTTGACTGCAAATTCAAGGTTTGAATCGCATCTGTGAAAAGCATGATAAACGCATCCCATCCCGCCGCCGCCCAGAGGTTCATACAGCCAGTAGTCTTTGATAAGCATGGGAATGAAATTTGAAGTTGAACATGCGGGGCATTTTGCCATACCGAGGCCTGGATTGCTGTTGATAAGTACTTTGCATTCACAGTTTTCACATATGATAACCCCCTGCTCCAGACCTTTAGGATCAGGCTTGCGATGAATATACCGGGTTTTCTCCTCGTGTATTCCTGCGGTAAAATCGGGTTCCCCGCTATTCCTGGGTGTAAATATGTGAAAATCCATTTTTTCTCCTCCCCGAATATATTCTGCCATAATTCAACTTCAAGTTGTTTTTCGAGCATTTTCTATGCCATAATTTGAAATTCCATTTATTCCTGTTATTTTTCAACACAGTATTTTTAATGTAAAAACCCAGATAAATTCCGAAGGAAAATACGAATGAACCGCAATGAAATAAAAAAAACAGTTCTCGAAAACCTTCAAAAAGGGCTTTCCCTTTCCGAAATTCAAAAAATACTTCATGAAAAGGGGGAGATAATCACTTTTCTCGATCTGAGGCTTCTTGCTTCCGAACTTGAAAATCTCGACTGGAAAAAACTCGGCGCCGAAGATGAGGCTCAGAAAAAAGAAGACGCAGCTTCCAAAAAGAAGGAAGCGGGCGCGGATGAATCGGCAGGCAAGCAGACAGACGAGATCTCGGCTGATAAGGGCGAATGGTCCGGAGCTACGCTTGTCGAGGTCAGCAAACTTGTAAGACCAGGAGCCGCATTAAGCGGAAGCGTGCAATTTGCATCAGGCGTAAAAGCCGACTGGGTGCTTGACCAGGCGGGAAGGCTTGGCCTTGAAAAAACAACAGGAAAGCCGACTCCCGAAGACATCAAGGAATTCCAGGTTGAACTTCAGAAAAAGCTTCAGGGAATGTGATTTAAAATTTTTGGAGAAATTTTTATGTACGTAGTCACCGGCGGGGCGGGTCTGATCGGAAGCGCAATTGTATGGGAACTCAACAACAGGGGTTTCAAGGATATTCTTATCGTTGATCATCTTGGCCATTCCGACAAATGGCGCAATCTGCGGGCGCTTAAATTCCAGGATTACATGGAGAAGGATGTTTTCAGGAAATCCATTTCCGAAAACAAGATAAAACCCAAGGGAGTCAAAGCCGTAATCCATATGGGCGCGTGTTCGAAAACAACCGAACGGGATGCCGGCTATCTCATTGACAACAACTATAATTACAGCAGGGAGCTTGCGAGTTTCGCAGTTTCAAATAAAATCCGTTTCCTCTACGCTTCGAGCGCGGCCACTTACGGAGACGGTTCAAGGGGATATATTGACGACGAGTCTTCTCTTGACTCGCTGCGTCCTCTGAACATGTACGGATATTCCAAGCACATGTTTGACCTGTGGGCGAGAAACAACGGGCTTTTAGACCGCATCGCAGGTTTCAAATTTACAAATATCTACGGGCCGAACGAATGGCACAAGGACGATATGCGCAGCGTAGTCTGCAAAGCTTATGGACAAATTGTCTCCACCGGAAAAGTCCAGCTTTTCAAATCGTGCCACCCCGATTACAAAGACGGCGAACAGAAACGGGACTTCCTGTATGTCAAGGACGCAGTTGATATGGTTCTTTTCTTTCTCGACCGGAAAGAAAGCGGACTTTTCAATATCGGAAGCGGACACGCCGAGACCTGGAAGTCTCTGGTGACTGCGATATTCGCAGCGTTGAACAGGAAACCGAACATTGAATACATTGAAATGCCTGAATGCCTGAAACCCGGTTATCAGTACTACACAAAAGCTGAAATGTGGAAACTCCGCCGCCTTCATTCGCAGCAACTCACATCGCTGAAGGACAGCGTGAAAGATTATGTCAGGAATTATCTCGTCTCTGGCAGACATCTCGGGGATTAAGATGCCTTTTCCTGACAAAAGACTTATCAACTCCCTTTCCGAGGACAATCTTCATCTTCTGGCGGAAGCCGATTCCAACGGTTTGCTGATGGCGCCCGGAGAGGATATTTCCGGTTACAAGAAACGCCTTCTGGAAATGGAGGATTCCTACAGTAAGATTGAAAATGACATCCTAAACACAAAGGAGTATAATATTTTCGGGGAATTTGTCCTTAACACGGAAAAACGCATCAATACCGGAATATTGGACGAGGCTGCAGAACTCACCAGGAAATATTATGGTTTCAGCATAAACTGGGTGCCCGGATTTTTCATTTCAAAAAGCCTTGGCTTCCTCTGGGGCGGATGTGCGATTTCATTCCCGGAAAACCAGGTTTCCGTGTTCATAATCCGTGCGAATTTCGCAGAGAAAAAACGCTGGCTGTCTTACAGGAGGGATGAACTTCTCGCACATGAGCTCTGTCACGTCGCAAGAATGCCTGTAAAGGACAGAACCTTCGAAGAGCTTTTCGCATACCGTCTCTCGCCAAGCCGTTTGAGAAGATACATGGGTAACTGTTTCAGGCACGATTATGACGCCGTCCTTTTCATTGTTCCTGTTTTTCTTCTGCTTGCAGTCCAGGTGTCCAGGCTGTTTTTCAATCTTGAAAGGAAAATTCCGATATGGCCTTTCTGGATTATTGCGGCTGTCTATCCCCTCTTCCTGCTTGCAAGAAATCATTTCAACAGGAATATTTTTTTCAAAGCGAAAAGAAACCTTGAAAAAGCGTGTTCCGCCAGGCCTCTGCCGGTTCTTTTCAGGTGTTCAAAAAAAGAGTTGGAAGAAATATCGGAATTGAAGAATCCCGATGAGCTGAAAAAATGGCTGAACGGCAAATCCGAATCCGAATTGAGATGGAAAGTGATGGAGTTCAGATTTTTCGCAGGTTGATTTTTTCATCCAAACAGTTTTTATTTGAATGAAAAAAACAATCCATGAAATTCATCAAACACAGGGGGCAATCATGGCAAAGTTAAAGGAAATAGTTGGTTTTCTTGACGGTGTTTTCCTGACAAATCCGAATCTTCAGGACGACTCAAACAACGGACTTCAGGTTCAGGGAAAGCCAGAGGTGCAAAAAGCCGTTTTCAGTGTTGACGCCTGCAACGAACTGTTTGAAAAAGCCATTGGGAAAAAGGCCGATTTTGTCTTTGTTCATCACGGACTCAGTTGGAATGACAATCTTAAGAGACTTATCGGGCCGAATGCCAGAAGAATCAGCCCTCTTTTTAAAAATGACATATCTCTATATGCGTGTCATCTCCCGCTCGACATGCACCCTGAACTCGGACACAACATACTTCTGGCAAAAACACTCAATTTGCAGAGCTGCAGGAACTTCGTGAAATATCACGGCGGGGAACTTGGCATTGCGGGAGAAATTCCGGAAGGACGAAGCCCTGCGAAAATTGCAGAAACCCTTGAAAAGGAACTTCGGACAAAATGCGTCATCTTCGGAAACCCTGATAAACCTGTGCGAAAAATAGGAATAATTTCAGGCGGCGGAGGTCGTCCTGAAGGTATTGTCGAAGCTGCAAGACAGGGCATGGAGTGTTTCATAACCGGCGAGACAAACCATACATCCTATCATTTTATCAAAGAAGAGAATATCAGTGTGATCATTGCCGGGCATTACGCCACGGAAACGCCGGGAGTGGTTGCCGTAATGGACAAGATAAGGGGGAAATTCGCGATAGACTGCGAATTCATCGATATCCCCACAGGATTGTGAGTTCAGGACCTCTATTCCGGTGAAATCATTTTATTGAATGCCCCGATCTGATTCCTTATATACTGCACACATCCGCCGCCTCGCGCTCCCCTCGTAACTTTGAAAAAATCACTCAAACTCCTTGCGTCAATCATCATACTGACTGCCGTTGAAAAAATATTCTAAGTCTTTTTCTCAAAACTCTTGACATAATGCCTGTTTTGATATAAAATTAAAAAGAGATTCACTAAATTCGTTAGGAGAATGCAGTGATTGATGAAATAATGAAAAACATGCGGATCGAAAGGCCCATATCCATTCGCCAGCAGATCTGCGAGCATTTGCGACAGGCTATCCTCAAAGGGGATTTTGCTCCTGGGCAAAAACTGCCCTCGACAAAATCGCTTTCGGAGCAATACGGGACGCAGGTGGCGAATATCCATGCGGCCATGTCCATTCTCGTGAAGGAGGGGCTTCTCGCACGCGGTGTAGGGATTGGGACTTCAGTGAATAAACGGCAACGTCCTGCTAGTGATATTGCCGTTTACATAAAATCGGATTTCAGCCGCCCGATGGCAAATTATATGTGTCTCCTCATGAAAATGCTTGAGGAGCAACTTAAAAACAGGGGCATAGTCATACATTTGCTTCAGGACAACCTTCGCAACGGGGCATTTCACCGCTTGTGCAGATTGGCCGAGGACAGGAGTATCCAAGGTGTCATTTTCCCTGCGCTTGATTCGAAGATTTTGGAAAAAGCAAAAAAAATGATCCGGGTTCCATGGGCGGCCGTTACAAGCGCAAAAATCATCAACCGTGTCTGTCCCCACCAGAAATCCCTAGTTAAACTTGCAATTGACGGGCTCCTTCAGGCGGGATGCCGCAGGGTGGGCGTACTGGCATCCGTTGCCCGAAAAGAAAAATCATCGGACAACAGGGGTGGCGCCCGCGATTTCTTCAGGGATTTACTGGCGCTTGCCGAATCCTCCGGAATCGAGATGCCGCCGGAGTTGACAGTCTCCGCCCACAGCTGGGATATTCCCGATTTCAACGTTTTCGCCTACAACGGGATAGACGCTATCTGGAATCGGAAAGACAAACCTGACGGACTCTTCATCTACACGGACGATCTTCTGCCGGGAGCACTTATGGGAATCATGAAAAACAGGATTGATGTTCCAAAGAATCTCAAACTCGTGACTCATCATAACAAGGAATTGCCTTTGCTCTGCCCTGTTCCGGCCTTTCTGATTGAAAACAGTGTCGGCGATGTCGCAGCGGGACTGATTAAAATTATCGAGAACCAGTTGTCAGGACGGCAAGTATCCCCGGTAGAGTTTGATTTCACATTGCGCGAACATAAGGAAAACGCGACGGAGGGAAAAACCTTCACAGAATCATGGAGTTATAAAGAAACACGGCAATGATATAAAAAGGAGGCACATTATGCTGCATCACTCGTTAAGATTTTTCCCGTCTCACCGCGACACAGACTTCAATGCGGTATCTTCCCGTATGCGGGCGAGATTCACAATTATTGAATTGCTGGTGGTGATTGCGATTATCGCAATCCTCGCCTCAATGCTGCTGCCGGCATTGAAGAACGCAAAGGACGTAGCGAAAAGAAGCAGCTGCCTCGGCAATCTGAAGCAAATTGGACTGGCCGCAGCCATGTACGCCTCAGATTTTAACGGGACATACCCATCTCATGTGATTTCCGCCGGCGCTATTGATCCATGGTCAACCGATTTTTTTTCTTATACAAACGGAAATCGCGCATTGCTTTACCCTGACTACATCTCGAACTGGCAGGTATTGGCCTGCACGAACAATCCCCATTTTTCATCATCTACCTCTATTGGCTACAACTCATTGCGCGGACAGAAATATTTCACATATAACGGTAGAAATCTTGAGCGCGAATCCGATTGTCCAAGTCCACGAGCCCTCTACATGGACTTTACCGCGCAGATTACTGCGGCACCGGCGACAGGCTGGATAGATCCCACATGGAACGGGCACAACCCCGGCCTTTTCAAGCTTGTCGGCTCCAACGTTGTCTATTCTGACGCCCATGGAGAGTGGGTGCCGGTCACCAGCTTGAATACTCATCAGAACTACCCAACGCGTGTTTTATATCCGGCAGATCCACCGTACTGGGTTCATTAAATGAGGCAACCGTCAATCTTGACATCTTGAGGCTAAAAAGGTTTTTTACGACATAAGTATATTGGGCTTCAGCCCGACATTGAATTAAAAATGAGCACAATAAATTGAAAGACGAAGAGTGTCGGGCTAAAGCCCAACATACTTTCAGGGATGAAACAAATATATGAACATCCAACATCTAACTTTGAACATCAAACATCGAATTCATATGAGTATAACAGTATCGAGATTGAAGTTTGTCGGCTTGTTATTGTCGCTTGTTATTCTTGCGAATTTCGTAGATGCGGAACCCGTGACACAGAAGGAAAGCGTCAAATCCCCTGGGTTGCGGCAGGAGACGAAGATGGAGCGATTCCTCAATGGCAAATTGCCGATCGGATTCTACATCTATGTCTACAATTGGAAACAGCGTACGGATGCCGAGGCGCATGATCTGGATGACGCAATAGAGGAAATGGCCAGGCGTGGTTTCAACTACTTGTATGTAGGTGGAACGAGTGATACGCCATTATGGGGCCATTTGCTGGACTTGTGTGAAAAACATCATATCGCCGTGGTTCCGCAGATGGATTTCGCATATCTTTGGGATCCAAAGGCGAATGTGAAAGACCTCGTGGCGCGAGCGGTGTCATTTATCAAGAAATATAAGGATCATCCCG
>JBAYFV010000004.1:0-36196 GCA_041666985.1 Victivallales bacterium | reverse complement strand
GCTCTATCTTTTTATTGATTTCATTGATGTTAAGCGCACTCTCTGTCAGCGATTTTCGGGGAGTTGTCTCACGCTTCGAAAGCTGTCGCTCGATGATAAAAAGCTTGCGCCTAAGCTCAGTTCCGGATATCCCTGCCTCGCCATAACAATGTTTCGGAATGCAAAAAAGAGAAATAATAGTCCCTATTAAGATAATTACATGGATGCTTTTTACTTGAACTGCACGGCCACAACCGCACCCGACAAATACCTTACTGGAAGCATCCAGAGACATGTGTTACACCGGTAAATCTATCGATTAAGACCGAATCCGAACACCCGCATCCGGTCAAAGTATCTGCAACCCGCCAAAAACACTATTCAGTCATAACGACCGCTCTTTTACAAGATAAGAAAATGCTTTGCGGAGAATTATATCACGAAAATCAAACCAAAGAGAAATGTTTTTTGAAAAGCTTCGCCGCAACTTGCTTTCGACTGAAGATAGCGACTAATATTGATTTTCCATCATTCAGCTAACGTCGCCATGTTCACCCAGTTTCATATTGCATAATATCATGATGACACGCAGTTGATATTTTATTCTAAGAAGGGGTTTTGCCGTCGATTACATTGCGCACTGAGTTGCAAAACTCAGCTACGCTGAATGGCTTTTGCACGAATCCTTGTATGCCTTCCGCCATAAGCTTTCCGGCCTTTCCGTTGATGCTGTAGCCGGATGACAGGACGACCTTGACATCTGGTTTCATTTTCTTGATGGCTTGGTAAACATCGCGTCCGTCCATATCAGGCATTATCATGTCCAGCACAACTAGGGCGATGTCCTTGCGGTGTTTTTTGTGAAGCTCCACGGCTTTCTTTCCGCTGTTGGCAAGCAGCACAGTATAGCCCGCTTTCTTCAATATTCTGCCAGCAAGTTTGAGCACTGCCTCCTCATCGTCAACCACAAGGATTGTCTCCGTTCCGGTTTGAACGACGGGGCTGCTGAACATTTCAGAAGTGTCTTCAGAGCCTGCTTTGGCGCAAGGCAGATATATCTTGAAGTTGGAGCCTTCACCGAGTTCGCTGTAGACATTAATGAAGCCGCCGTGGTTCTTAACAACACCGTAAGAGACGGACAAGCCAAGACCCGTTCCCTTCCCGGCTCCCTTAGTTGTGAAGAATGGCTCGAATATCCGGGTTCTTACTTCATCGATCATACCAATTCCCGTATCGGCGATTTGAATGAGACAATACTTCCCCGGCGCTACGTCTATATTTTGTTCAGCGTATGCATCATCGACAACAACCTGTGATGAAGCGATGGTCAGCGTGCCGCCGCTAGGCATCGCGTCGCAAGCGTTGTTGCAGATGTTCAGAAACACTTGGTGCATCTGATTGACATCTATGTTGACAACCGGCAGATTATCTTCCAGCTTCGGCTTTATCACGATTTTTTTAAGTATGCTCCTCTTCAACAAGCCAACAATCTCTTCCAGTACAATGTTGACATTTACGTTATGCACATGAATTTTCTCTTTTCGCGCGAACGATAACAGCTTCATTGTGAGGTCTTTTGCGCGCCCTGCGGCATTCTCGATATCTGTCAGGCTTTCCGCCAGCATGCTGTCGAGCGGCATATCCATCCGCGCCAACTGGGCATTGCCCATAATTATCGCCAACATGTTGTTGAAATCGTGTGCGACGCCGCCTGCCAACGTGCCTATGGCGTCCATCTTCTGCGCTTGAAGCAGTTGTTGCTGGAGAGCTTCTCTCTCCGATTCCGCTCGTTTGGCATCAGAGATATTGCGGATCACGTGAACAACCCTTTGCGTCTTTCCTGAGGCATCCGGAACAGGAAAAGCTAAGATGTTGAATACTTGATTATCAAGATGCCTTTCCTGTCGCTCAATACTCGTCGATTCCCCTGAATCAAACACATTGCAAGAAATGCAGAATTCAGGGACAAAATCCATTCCATGAATCAGAGCATGGCACTTATGCCCCTCCCCCACGCAGGATACGCCAAGCGTTTTTTTAGCTGCGGCGTTGGCTCGTATGACCGTTCTGTTCTCGTCGATCAGAAACACCATGTCGCTGATCGAGTCAAAAGTGGACTCCCATTCGTAGGAGGCCAAGGCCAAGGCCTCTTGCTGAAGTTTTTGCTCCAGCTTGCCGCCCACACATAAGGCTGCCATACTGAATATCGATTCCACAATTCCGACATTCGCAAAAGGCTTCCGCCCCGCAGCCGCTATCAGCCCGATCTGTTTTCCATTTGAATCCCGTAAAATTGCCCCTAAATAGCTTTCGGCATTGATTCGCCGCAGCAGTGCATCGTCTGGATACATGCTGCGCGCATCTTGGGGAAAAGAAAGCGGCATTTTCCCTTCTATATCGCCGAACGGAGTGTCTTTCAGCGTGAATATCACATTGTCATCAAACCTTCCGTCGATGTAGATTACCTCGGTACGCGCAGTCAATCCATCAGCTTGCAGCCGGGCTATGCAGACAAAGTCCATTTCCAGATTCCCCGCCAAATACCTCGCCAGTGATTGAAAATATTTTTCGCCCGAAGCTGTGTTGCCACAATACAACATAAACTCCGATGCATCTTTAATCCGCATTCGCTCCGGACTGTCTTGGATACCGCTAATAACGTCCTTATTGTTATTCATATTCAAGCCGTGACCTCAACGAGATTAGAGACAATATGATCGATTTCAAGGCGTTCAACTGAATAAACGATAAAACACATTGAATGCCAATGTGTATGGAAAAAAAACTACTATCTTTCCAATATATGCAGGCAGAACAGATACCGAGTAGAATATTGGACAGATCAAAACCGCGCCAGTTCCGAATATATTCATTAAAAGCGAACCGTGACTCGTGTCTTTCGCAGCTTTTCCGATCAAAATGCCGAAAACAGAAAACAAACTCGACGTGATCAGAACCGCCACGATTACCCCAAATGAGTATTTGAAGGAGAATCCGGATATCTTCAGAACCGCTAACAAAACATTAACATTGACAAAAGACTGGACAACCGAAACTATTATTATTCCTGCGTAATAAATGTATTGATTCATCGGCAGTGTTTTTAACAGTTGAATCTTTTTTTGAAACCTGTCTGTCATTATCCAGTAAGCAGTCGCATTTATTGATACGATAGAAATCGAGAGCACAGAAGCTCCAGCTACTAACCTCAAAGGGTCGCTATGGTTGCCGAGAATCTTTATGAAAAATATTGAACCTACAGGAAAAAATATCGAATACAGAAAAAACCACGAAAACCAGCTTTTTATTTGAAGAAAATAAATCTTCGAAATTGTGATTGCCTGAGTAACTAACATTTGCCAGCTCCGATCAACTCAAAATATACGTTTTCCAGAGAAATGGTCGCTAAAGAAAAACCTTCAATTCTTTTCTTTTGGATAAAATCAACTGCTGTCTGAATGTCATCAAAATATCGCACTAAATGAGAATCAGCGTTATCGTTTCTTTTCATTTTCAATTCGAAACGGTTATTCAAGGAAGATCTAAGCGATTCAATTGTGCCTACGTGTATTAGCCGGCCTTCTGAGATAATTCCAAATCTGTCGGATAAATACTCTGCTTCTTCAAGTTGATGCGTTGTCAGCAATATTGTTGTTCCTTCCTTTTTCTTTCTTCTGAGAAGGTCCCATACATTTCTTCTTGCTTCCGGATCAAGGCCGGCGCTCGGTTCGTCTAAGATCAAGATTGGAGGATCACCGAGCAAGGCTATTGCCAAAAGAACCTGTTTTTTAAGTCCAAATGACAGTTCTCCGACTTTTTTCTCCTGGTGTTTTTCAAGTTTTAAATCACTTATCACATCCGGAACGCCGTAGTTAACACCGATGTTTTTCAAGCGTGAAAAGATTTGAATGTGCTGCTTCGCAGTCAAATGCTCGTACATTCCGCACTCTTGCGGCATGATCCCCATGAGTTTCTTTGCTTTAGCCGGTTTAATCGTTACGTCGACATCAAAAACGCAAATACAGCCGCTCGTGGGTATCAGTTCCGTTGTGATTTGCCTGACGAGCGTTGATTTGCCTGCGCCGTTGGGCCCTAAAAGACAAAAAAATTCACCTCGCTTTATATTCAAATTAATGTCGTTATTCGCGATTATATCGGTAAAGAATGTTTTAGTTAATTTCGTTATATTGATAGCGGACATTTGTTTTTAACTTTCGACTTTTTTTATCTAAGATCACGGCCTCTATGAGCCGTCAAACAGTATTTGAAACCATCGAGATAATCTTCATTACATCATCATCGGAAGAATAAGTTATCGGATCAGTTTGAATTTCATCTGATATCTTGTCAGGTTCTTTTTCAAGTTCCAAAGTGAATCGCGCAAGCTTCTCAAGTTTCTCCGGCGTCAAAAAGCCCTCCGTGTATAAGCATTTGAGGTATCGAATCGTTTGAACAAAAAGAGTTTCGCCACTCATGTTAAACCCGCTTTCAAATGTGTTTATTTTGCGCTGATTTGAGAGCCTCACAGACTTTTTTTCGCGCTTTTTTTCGCGCTCCTGCATCATATGATTCAACAAGTCCTAAAACGATATTCAATAATATCCGCTTACGGTCTCTTGGCAGGAGTCTATACATTTCAATTAGGGACTGCTCGTCGGAAACTGGGCTACTATGGATATCATTGAGCTTTGTTTCATCTTCAAATGTTTTCTCAGCGATCACAATCATGTCAACTTGATAGATTCTTGAAAAAATGAAGGCTGCTCTAAAAGATATACCCCGTTCATTTCTCTCAATTCTTGAAATTGTTGTTTTGTCCAAATAACTATTTGATCTTTCCACAACATCTCGTATGCTAAACCCTGACCGCATTCGAATGTCTTTTAAATATTCACCAGTTGTCATCGATGCTTATCCAGCAAAACCTTTTATATTTGTCTCTGTAATGAATAGTGCAATTACCATGCCGAGTTAAACGATCTGGGAAAATAGCTTTATATGGCTATGTTTTAGGAGCGGAACACCTCACGCAATAACGAGGCGCCATAAAAAGAGGCAACGCAGCCACAATATGTGGCACTTATTGGCCGATGATCTTTTGCCCGAGGCCGCCATAATATATTGCGCGCATTGCCAATTAATATGGCGTTAATAGAACGCGCTTATTTGTGGAGCAGCTAATAATAAACGTTATTTTGTATAAATTATCGCTTGGCAAAGAATTTGTCTCTTATTGGTTGAGGTGATCACATGAGACAGGAAAAAGTCAGTTTGAGAAGAATCGAAAGGGAAGATGTTCCGTTGCTCTGCAAATGGAACAGAAATCAGGAGCTTGGATTTTTCTATGCTTTTACAAATAACAAATCAAGGGCGGAGTTTGAAAAGTTTTACGAAGCCAATCTGGAAGATATTTCTCTTCAGGATTATCTGATTCTGTGCGGCGAAGAAGAAGCACCAGTTGGATTTTGCGGCATTAAAGACATAAATTGGATAGATAGATCCGGTGAAGTATTCGTTTCCGTATGCGAGAAAGACGCGCGCGCTAAAGGTGTTGCGGCCACGGCTCTACTTTATCTTGCCATCACCGCATTCTACGAAATGAACATGAACAGAATTTACGGAAAGGTCGCCTCGAATAATAAACGTTCAGGGACCCTAATGGAGGAGTGCGGGCTGACGCACGAAGGCACTCTCAGGGAAGCTCATTATCACCACGATCAATATTATGACATTCACATATATGGTCTTCTTAAGAGAGAAGCCGGGCCACACTTGAATGCCGCTCTGACGAAGGTTCTGAATCACTTCTCTGACGGATGCACAGATGAGTCCATCGAAAGAATAAAAACGGTAATAAATAAACTCGGCGCAAAAACCGATATAACCCTAGGGGTTTGTTAGCGCAATGAATTCAATACGGCGTTTTCGGAAGGAGGTGATATGAATGAAAATCATCAAAAAAAAGAAGGTTGTGAAAAATCCCTGCGTAAGTTTTAAATAAATGAAGGAAAGCAAAACAATTTTGCCCCTAGGGTTATTTTTTTTATGAAACTATCTCCATATTGCAAAGTTTACAAACATTCTTCACAGCCTGTGCTATTCAATCTTCTAACGCGTGAGGAAATGTGGATTGATGATGAGCTTCACGATACGCTTAGAAATAGAGAGTTCAAAAAGGTCAATGGGGAACTCGAAAAGGAGCTATATGATTCCAGCGTTTTAGTCCATGACGATTTTGATGAAAAGCAAAGCTTGCAAAAACTTTGGGAAAGCGAGACTCGCCGACGAGACACGCTTGAAGTTACTTACGCCTTAACATTTAAGTGCAATATGAAATGCAGCTATTGCGTCCAGTCCGAAATAAAAGAAGAATCTGAATGTACATGCAATGTTTTTGTCAGATGGTTGAGCGAGTTGCTGAAAATCAGAAAACCCAGATGTTTTCATTTGACATTTTTCGGCGGCGAACCGTTGTTAAAAAAACAAAGCATCACAACTATTGCCGCATCAATTAATCTGTTATGCAAAGAATTGAATATCGAGTTCGAGTTTGGCATTACCACTAACGGAACACTGATTAATCCTGTTGACATAATTAAATGGAAATCATTCGGTTTGAAGAACCTCGATGTAACTGTTGACGGCGAGAAAGACACGCATGATGGGAAACGAGTCTATAAAGATGGAACCGGCACTTTTGACGATATAATTAAAAACTTGAAAAAATTAAAAGGCATATTGCCTGTTAACCTGATATGCAATTTAGCGCCAACCAATGTGTCTCACGTTGAATACCTCGAATACCTGTCAGAGCAAACGAACGAAATCGAAATAAAAAACATTCGATTCAAGCCATATTACGACAAATCTGTTGGCGGATGCTTTTTTGGCGACTGTCATATTGGCGCGATGGAAGAAATTATGAGTAAAGCGCATTCTCTATCGCTTCCTGTTGAAAGAGAGTTTATTTTTGGCCCTTGTGGATATTTTGATAATAATTTCTTTGCCGTCTCTCCCTGTGGCGACATTTATCCATGTACACCTTTTTTCGGAAAGAAGGAGTTTGCGCTTGGAACAGTCTGTACGGACGAAAAACTTGAAAAAACGCATTCATTAGAAGATAATTTATCCGACGAATGTCTGTTTTGTTCATTTTGCCCCGTTTGTTTCGGGGGATGCCGATTTGTTTCATTAATAGAAAAAGGAGATGTATCATCAACATCCTGTGAAAAACGGTTTTTTCAGAGTAACTTCGATAATATTTAAATCTATCATTTTCATTCTTATATGCAACTCAATAATCACTACTCAATCACTGTCCTCAAACTATGGCGGCACTCTGAAAATTGCATATAAAGACGAACCGCCATCTCTGAATCCTCTTATCGAGATGTCAACAATCGGAGCGACTTTGAACAACATTATTTTCGACGGCCTAATTACATTGACCCCTTCGGGACGCGTTCTTCCAAGGCTTGCGAAAAAATGGTCCGTCTCAGACGATGGTCTCGCTTGGACTTTTTATCTTAACAAAAATGTGAAGTTCCATGACGGCGTGAAACTTAAAGCGGAAGACGTTAAATTTACATATGACAGCTTGTTGAAAAGCCGCGACTTTAAATGGAAAACGGTTTTCAAGAACGTCAGTTCAATAGAGATTATTGATGATTACACCGTCAGGGTGAAACTCAAAGCGCCCAGTTCAAATTTTCTTTCAGGGCTCTATTATATAGGTGTGGTTCCGAAGCATATACTTGAGAAAGATCCTTACAATAACATTGAATTTAACCGCAAACCCATTGGAACCGGCCCTTTCAAGCTGGAGTCGTGGAAAAGCGGCAAAGAAATATTGCTCTCCGCTAATGATAAATATTTCAGAGGGCGCCCATATCTCGATCAAATTAGACTATTGAGAATCAGCGATTCCTCAGATATATGGAGACAGCTTGAATTGGGCAAGATAGACACCGCATACAATGAAATGACTGCCGAGGACTTTCAGTTATTGAAAAGAAGTCCGATCATCTCGATTTACTCTATCAAAGACTATATGAATTACGCAATTACTTTTAACTTAAAAAATAAAAAATTCCATGACGAACGGATACGGATCGCGTTAAGCGCAGCTATTGATAGAAAAGAAATAATCGATAAGGGGCTCGGCGGTAATGGCGATGAGTGCAACGGCGTATTCAGTCCCGGTTCCATCGATTCGCCATCGAAAAACCAATATGATCCCGAAATGAGCTTGGAATTGCTCCACAAGATGGGATACAGAGACACGGACAAAGACGGAATACTTGATAGGAATGGAAAAAAGCTGTCATTCAACATACTTTTCGATTCCAACAATATTCTGAAGAAAGATGTTATTCTAATAATTCAGAAACAGCTAATGGAAATAGGCGTTGAAATCACTGCGAAAGAAGTTCCGGTTCCTGAGATTTTTTCAAGAGTTCTTGTTGGGAACTATGAGCTAATCTTCAGCAACTTTTCAACGTATTTAGACATGTCGGCGCTGTCGTGGAATACTGAAAGCATAAGGGCGGGTTACAACCTTTCTTATTACAGCAACCCCAAAGTTGACGCTCTGTTCGAGAAATTAATGGCTACGGGCGATCCTAATCGCAGAAAAGTGATAATGACGCTTATTCAGAAACAAATGACTCTTGACGTAGCCGGGATATTTCTTTTTACAAGATATAACCTTGTGCCTATGAACAAGCGGATTCACGGGTTCAATCCCGCCTCCGATCAATTCATTTGGGAAATGGCGCGGAAATTCTACATACAGGATAAAAAACGAAAATAATGAAGTTGTTAAAGTCAAAAATTCTTTATAGACTTCTTCTTGGAATCGTTCCCGTAACATCGATTATTTTACTTTTAGCATCCCTGCTTGCGAATTATCTTCTTAATCGGATGCTCGAAAGATATGTGCCTGATTCAAATATCAAGGCAGCGGAAATAGTGGCTTTGAAAGTTTCTGAATTCATCAATATTGCTACGGTTTCATTGTCATCTGTGAGCGAACCCATTGCTATAGAACAATCTGTCTATAAAAAAAATCTCGTGCTTAAACAACTGCTGATAAAAAATGCAAACTTTAAATATTTATATAATATTGGAACAGATGGCAAAGAAATTGCAAATACAAGTATAGATTCAAATATGAGGATGCATATGTTAGCAGGATACATAAAGAATTCACTTGAAGGGTCCGATAGTGTTTCTAAAATTAATCTTTTGAAGGACAATATTCCATATTTGGAGGTGTGTGTACCTGTAACAAAATGGAGAAAAGCTGTCGGCGCATTGTGCGGAGAAGTGGATTTTAGGACAGTTTGGCAAATTCTTGATGAGACGACCATTGGAAAAACTGGTTACGCGGTGTTAGTGATGCAAAACGGTGAATACTTATCTCACCCGGACAAAAGAAGGGTGTTAAAAAATGAACGAATCTCAACAAAAACCTTTTACAAAATGAAAAATGCGAAAGGGAGCTTCATCTATACTGACTCCAAAGGTCGTGACATTCTTGCTACATATTCAACAATTGAAAATATCGGCTGGAGAGTGGTGGTTTTGCAGGATTCCGCAGAGGTATTTCAAGAATGGCTGGCCATGAAGAAATATTTTATTCTTTCAACAATATTTCTGATAGCTGCGATGGTTGTTTTTGTCTATTTTGTTTCGCGACAGGTAACACGGCCAATAGAAGAACTCACAACCGCAACGAAAATCATTGGTGCAGGAAATATAACGCATATCATACAGGTTAACGGCAATGATGAAACCGCTGTTTTGGCTAAATCCTTCAATAAAATGGTCAAGGAATTGAATCTAAAACAAAAGATGCTTATTCATGCGGAAAAGCTCTCGTCTTTAGGGCAGTTTGCCGCAAGCATCGGCCATGAAATAAAGAATCCTTTAGGTGGAATCTTGGGTTATGTTCAGTTGTTGAAAAACGAAACTCAAAAAGAACGAGTTGTTGAATTCGCGAAGGATATGGAAGTTGAAATCAGGCAGATTCAAAAGATAACCGAAAGGTTATCGACCATGGCAAGACAAAAAGATTATCAGATAGAAGAAATGAATCTCAATTCAGTCGTCGAAAGATGTATGAATTTGCTGGAACACCACTTCACGAGAACAAAAAGAATCAAATTGAATATTAATCTCGAAGATAATCTCCCTGAGATGAATGGGGATAAATCATACCTTCAACAGGCGGTTGTGAATCTGTTGCTCAACGCAAGCGATGCGAGCGCTGAGAATGGCGAGATTAATATTTCAACATGGCATGATAACAATAGAATATTTCTTCAAATTGAAGACTGTGGGACGGGAATAAACGAAAAAGACATTGAAATGATTTACGAGCCCTTTTTTACAACTAAATCGTCCAGCCAAGGAACAGGCCTCGGTCTGTATATTACCAACGAAATAATCAAGCTTCACAATGGAACAATCGAGGTTGAATCAAGAAGAGGCGTTGGAACGAAATTCACTATTTATTTCGATGTATAACATTTGACAGCGAGGGGATTATGCAGCAAGAAAGCATCTTAGTAATAGACGACGAAATATCCATCAGAAAGACTATTCGTATTTTACTTGAGTCTGAAGGATATTATGTAGATACTGCGGAGAATGGATCAGAGGGATTAGAAAAAATTTCGGCTTTTGATTTCAACGTGGTTTTATTGGATTTAAGGCTCCCTGACATGAGCGGCATGGAAATACTTCAGCGTGTGTTTTGCGAAGGGCACGATCTGGTCGTAATTGTAATAACCGCCCATGGTTCAATAGATTCGGCTGTCGAGGCAGTCAAATCAGGGGCATTTCACTATGTCACAAAACCGATAGACCATGAAAACCTAAAACTTTTAATCAGAAAGGGATTAGAAAAGAAAAAGCTGATCAAAGAGAATTTAATTCTTCGGGATACGCTGGACACCAAGGGCGCATTTTCAGGAATTGTCGGCCAAAGCAAACAGATGAAGGAATTGGTTGAGTTGGTTAAGCTTGCGGCAAAATCCGATAAAAACGTATTAATAATCGGGGAAACAGGAACAGGAAAGGAAGTTATTGCCGACGCAATTCACTTCAATAGTAACAGAAAAAATCATAACTATATGAAAATCAATTGCGCGGCTTTACCGGAAAGCCTTCTTGAAAGCGAAATATTCGGATACGAAAAAGGAGCTTTCACCGATGCAAAAAATCGAAAAAAAGGAATATTCGAACTCGCGGACAAGGGATCAATCTTATTGGATGAGATTGGCTGCATGTCATTGAATACACAGGCAAAACTTTTACGCGTGATTGAATATCAGGAAGTAAGACGTCTGGGAAGCGAAAAAGGATTCAAGGTTGACGCCAGAATTATTTCTTCAACCAATGAAAATATAGAAGAAGCAATCGAGACAAGAAAATTCCGCAAAGATCTTTACTATCGAATGAATGTCGCCAGAATCGAGATACCTCCCCTCCGTGAAAGGAAAAATGATATTGTCCATTTTGTGAATCACTTTATAAATAAACATAGCAGGATAGAAAAAAAGGAAGAAATAACAGTAAGTCCTGAAGCAATGGAAGTCCTTGTCGATTATGATTGGCCGGGCAACGTAAGGGAATTGGAAAACGTCATCCAGAGAGCTTTTATGTTTGATGTTGAAAAAACAATCGGCCTTGAGCATTTGCCGAAAGAGATATTCCATAAAGCTATGGCGGTTTCCATAAAGCTTCCTGACGGCGGCGCAACGCTGAAAGATATAACTGAAGAAGCGGTGAAACGAGCGCTTGAATTAACGAATGGAAACAGGACGAAAGCAGCGCAGATTTTGGGAGTGAATAGGGAATCGCTTAGAAGGTGGCTAAAGAGCGACCCCAAGAAGGAAGATGCGTGAAATGAAAGAGATTTTGCTGGTCGGCACCTCCCAAAGCATATATGAATTCATGTCTCATATTATCATGGGGTTTAAAGGCAATTGTTCACATGCGGAATCCATGTTTAACGGGATCGAAAAACTCTACTCTAATAAAATTGATGTTATGGTTATATCGTCGATTATTCTGAAAAATGATGGTGTAAGGTTCCTTGATTTTGTAAAAGAGCATTTTTTAATAGATAAAATAATAATTTCACTTGATAATGGGATTAGCAGCCTTCAACACATTCCAGAAGGAATTCAAGTTGTTAACACAGACTCGCTTGAAGACTGCGGAGTTTTAATTTAGTTAAAGTTTCCTATTATTGACGCTTTAATAAACATCCCATACACTTGGAATATCACAGGCAAATATCCCAAATAAGCTTTTAAACAACAGTGTTTTTATCAAAAATGCTTTCGATATTTTCGCGGGCAATTTTAGATTACGATTCTTGCAATTATTCAAAGTCGGTAAACGCCAAATACGACATTGACAAGGAGCGGACAAGCAATTATATTTAATTTATTGCTATTCTGTGCGTTTTATGCAGGTAAGACAGTGTTTAAATTGTCAATTCCTGCTTTCAACCAATTAATATCAAGTGTTGATGTCAAAGTAAGCGCATTATTCAATATCATTTCATGAAATATTTCGAAAAACAACGAAATATTTAATAAGCAGACGGCTGTTGGCTAAAATACTTGTTGTAGATGATAATCAACAAATTCGCGCTATGCTTACACGTTTTTTCAGCAAGCATGGTCATAATGTTGTAGCAGAAGAAAAACCTGCAAATGCGCTCGTTTTTCTTAATGATAATTCATGCGATCTCGTAATAACTGATATCGAAATGCCGGGTGGGATAAATGGATTAGAACTTACAAAGCGTATCAAAGACAAATGGAATATTCCGGTGGTTGTCATATCAGGAATCGCCGATGAAGATGTTGAAACGCTTGCAATGATTGCAGGCGCGGAAGACTTGATTAAGAAACCAATTGAACTGAAATATTTACTTGCGCTTGTGAATAGTCGACTATCGAGGATCGAGCGATAGCTGTTGATAAACAGAACCTTAGACAAGGAGATTCCAAATAATGACTGTCGGAACATATCTTAGAAATCTCAGGGAACAGAACGGCTATACCATGCAGAACATTGTTGATATGGTTGACGGGCAGATCGATAAAACAACAATCAGCCGTGTGGAAAACGATGAACGAAAGCCGTCATTGTTAACGGCTTATCTTCTTTCCCAACTATATGATTTAGATATGAAGGACATTGCGATTCGGACGTGTGGAAAAGTTATAATCAAGAAATAAAATGATCTGAAACAAGCGCGCAATTTTGCGGATGTCATTTTGAATGCTTATATTGTCCACATTATGAATGTTTTATGATGCTCAAACATTTCATAGGCCAATGTGACCTTCGCCCGCCACTTCACGTTCCGCTCTATTGCTGTTTCAATCCACGCCCCCGCGTGGGGGGCGACCTTCTCAGATATTCTTATTTCTGCGAGAATTTTTTTACCCTGTCCTGTATGTGATCAATGACTAATACTTCCGTGTTGGATATCACATAAACGTCGGTCGCCGCCCTAAACTGCTCGTGCATATTGCCGGGGCCTCCGAATTTATCGATAAAAATTCCGTCTGCGGTATAAACCGACACATAATTAGCCTGCTTATCAGCGACAAATATTCTGCCGTCAGGGCTGATATGTATTCCGGCCGGGCTGCTGAACGACCCGGCGCCTATAGAGCCGATCAGATTGCCGCTCGAATCGCGACGCTCAATGATTTTTTGAATGGAGTTCGTCACCAGCATTTCGCCGGCCGCGTTAACCGCCACTCCCGCCGCGCCCGCCGGAATGTCCCATTTGCCGAGCAGTGTTCCGGACGCGCTGTATTTCGCGGCAAAATTCGACGGTCCGGCGCCGCCGGATGCCACGGCATAAACATTCCCCGCAGCATCAAGGCCGATCGACACAACATTCGCGCTGGCCCAACTAAACTGGTAGTCGCCGTTTGTGTTGAAAGTCTGAATGCGCTGGTATTTGTCTGTGACATATAGCAACTGATTCGCGGGGTTGAACATGATGCCGCGCGGCTCAGTCATCAGGCCCGGCTGGTTGCCGGCGGAGCCCCATTTCTTTATGAAATGGCAATCCTTGTCGTATTTTTCAATTCTATTGTTGCCGGTGTTCGTGACATAGAAATTGCCGGCTCCGTCAATCGCAACCTCATACGGGGTGTAGAGTTCCCCGTTAGGCGTCGGCGCGCTTGTGTGCGGCGGGATGTTGTTCCCGCAGTCGAAGTCGTAAGTGTAAGGTTTCGGACCCGCCGCGATGGAGCAGGTTTCCATCGAGTTCGCGCTCTCGTTAACCGGTATCTCGCTGTCAAGCGCTGTCATTACGTAACAGTAATTGGTTCCCGGAACAACCGCAGCGTCTGTCCACGCCGCGACTGTCGACAGGTCTTTAACCCATGTGTACGGCCCTCCGGATGTGGTGGAGCGATATACTTTATAACCTGAAAGATCGGTCAGAGCAGAGGCGTCCGTATTCTGAGTAGGCGCCGTCCAGTTCAGCGTTATTCCGCTCGGAATTGCGGTTGAATTCACCGGGTTTGGCGGCCTGGGGATCGTCGGTGTGATGCAGTTATTTAATATCAATGCTTCGTTGGAATAAGCGCTTTCGTTGCTTATAGAGCCATAAAATGCGGTGACGACGTAGTAGTAAGTCGTCACGGTCACTGTGGAAGAGTCTGTATAAGGATTCAACGCCGGCGCGGCGAGCGAAGTATAAGGCCCGCCGGAAGTCGCCGAGCGGTAGAGAATATAGCCGGTCGCAGTAGCAATATTATTCCATGAAAGCGCAACATCGGGGCAGCTCAAAGCTGCCGTGAGACCGGAGGGTGGAGTGAGACCGGATAATAAGTTTTTATTCAATGCGAACTCGGACGTGTTGCCGTTCGTGTCGGTAACGGTGGCCGTGATTTTTGTGCCGTTGGAGCTGACGGGAACATTCGTGAAAGAGAAAGCGATGCCGGAAGGGATAGACATTGAAGACAAGTATTCGTAACCACCGCCAGAACCAGACGGATTGGCTGACACGCCGGACGGCGTGTCATCAACGCGGAACAATTCCACGGAGCAGGGATATGCGGGACATGTAATTGTGCCATTGATATTATAGTTCGAACCGCTCGGCGTTACGCTTGTTATCACAGGCGCGGATATGTTGTTGTTTCCGCCGCTCTCAAGCTTGATATCGAGCCCTTTATCTGAAAAAATGCGGTTATGTGAGATCGTATTATTAACAGAGCTGCTCCCGCTTACTAATACTCCTGCATCGTTTGAAGTCGTTCCGTTATAAGCTATCAGGTTTGATTCGCCGGAGGCGGCTCCGCCTATCTTGTTATTTGCTCCACCGACTGCGATTCCGCAAGTGGTATTCCCAATTCCGGCTGTTCCGGCGGCATTTGTGCCTACGTAATTCCCAAGAACTTTTGTTGGCGACCCCAGCAAAATTCCAAGCCCGTTGCCGGAAATAACATTTCTATCTCCGCTGGTTGTTCCACCGATTATCGTCTCAAGCATGACAGTATGAATAATTATTCCGGCGCCTTCGTTGGGAATAGCAGCAGTTCCCGCGGCGTTCAGTCCGATATAATTCCCTTTAATTACATTTCCACCTTCCCCGTCATCATCAATCCCTGTTCCTCCAGTTCCAGTGTGCCCCGAAATTACGTTTCTTTCAGCAGCCGTGGAGCCGCCTATTATATTGTTTTTAGATGACGCAAGTAAATGTATGCCTGTCACTCCTCCCCCCGCAATCGCTGCGGCGCCGGCGACATCTGTTCCTATGTAATTCCCTATGATTCTGTTTGCATGCCCGTTTATTACAATATCTTCGGCGTTTCCGGATATAATATTTCTTTCTCCTGCAGCCGTTCCTCCGATAATGTTGTCGTGTGCGCCACCAACGAAAACGATACCCATGTCATTTCCAAGACCCGGCGCGCTTGATTGATTTGTTCCGATATAGTTGCCGGTGATAATGTTGCCATATGCGCCGGGGCCGTCTATGTTAATCCCATAGGCAAGACCTCCGTAGTTGCATTTGATGATTGTCAGCCCGTGTATTGTATTGTTCGGAGATCCAATTACGAAACAACCGTAATTCCCATCTCCACTGACAGTGATTTCGCCGCCTGTTGTGTTAGTGATCGTCATTGGATCTGAAACAATAAATGGAAGCGTCGAAGCGAGTGTAATAGTAGTTCCAATAAGAGAAGAATCGAACGTGATCGTCTGCGCGCCCGCCGCGGCGTTAGCCTCGTTAATGCACAAGCGCAGCGAGCCGTTCCCGCTGTCCGCGTTCGTTGTCACTTTCCAGCCGGGGCATGGGCCGGGTTGCAATGGGAAGTTCGTTGCAAACTCGGATGTATTGCCGTTCGTGTCGGTAACGGTCGCCGTGACTTTCGTGCCGTTGGAACTAATTGGAACGCTTGGGAAATTGAAAGCGCCGGGCGCGGCAATGTTGACGGATGATATATATTCAAAACCTTCGCCCGCGCCTGACGTGTCCGGAGTGACACTGGCCGGGGTGTCGTCCACACGGAACAGTTCCACCGTGCAGGGGCACATCGCTGTTGCGGAAACATTTCCAGCAATGCTGTAGTTCGAGCCGCCGAGATCCGTCACGCTCGAAATAGCAGGCGCGGCGATATCGCTGTTCGCGCCTGCGCCGACGAGATCGATTCCGAGACCCTTATTCGAGAATATCCGATTGTGTGAAATAGTGTTGTATTTTGTATTAGCGCCTGTTATATAAACGCCTCTTCCATCAGTTGCGGACGGATTCGTTGTATTCGCAATAAGATTCGCCTCGCCGGCGGCGGCGCCGCCGACCTTTGTTCTTTGCGAATCGTTAGATATCTGAATAGCATAATTGTTGTTTCCGAGAGCGGTGGTTCCATTCGGTTTTGTGCCGATGTAATTGCCGATAATCCTATTATTGTCTCCCGCGCCAACGACATCAATACCGCTATATTGATTGCCCGATATAATATTCCTGTCCGCCGCAACCGTTCCGCCTATCGTGTTATTATTAGCGCCTGCCTGTATAGTAATCGCGCATCCGTTTCCAAGCCCGGCCGCCCCAGCGCTGTTAGTTCCCATGTAGTTCCCGGCAATAGTGTTTCCTGAAGCGGAAGCGCCGGAAACAGTGATTCCGCATGCGCCTATTACTATATTGTTGCAATTTACAATGGTGAGGCCGCGGATTGTATTGTTCGCGGAGGTTATTTTAAAGCATCCGATAACACCGTTGTTTCCATCAACCTTAACTTCGCCGCCTGTTGTGTTGTTGATTGTCGTTCCGCCTGTGCTGTCGGTTATGACCGGGAGATTTTGCGACAGAGAAATCGCCATCTGGTTCTGGAAAGTGATCGTCTGCGCGCCGGCGGCGGCGTTAGCTTCGTTAATGCACGAGCGAAGCGTGCCGTTTCCGCTGTTTGCGTTCGACGTCACTTTCCAGCCGGGACATGTGTTTGTGACAATCGGCAAATCTTTATTCGCGGCGAATTCGCTCGTGTTTCCGTTGGCGTCCGTGATTGTGGCGGTGATCTTCGTACTCGCGGCGTTCACCGTCGCTTTGGGAATTGTGAAGGTGAAAGGGCACGGGAACGCCGTGCAGGTTGTCAGAGTATAATCCTGCGCAAACTGATAAGCCTCTCCGCCGCCTGTCGGGTCCGGATTGACGGCGGGCGGATTGTCAACGCCGAAGATTTCGATCCTGCACGAATTTGCCGCTCCGCAACCGTTCGGCATGGCTGCCGCGATGTTCATCGTAATGCTGTAATTTGCTCCGGCGTCGGTGACCGAAGTAATCGAAGGCGGCAGGATGCTTTCATTGCCGGCAAAAAACTTTATGCCTTTCCCGCCGTTTCCATATATCCGGTTGCGGGATACTGTGTTGTATTTGCTGTTTGCATCGGATATGCCGAATCCGTACGATCCGTTAAATGCGATGATATTCGGCTCGCCGGGTGCGCTGCCGCCGATTTTCGCGGACACGACTCTGCCATTGAAAGAGATTCCTTCAACGCCATTACCGAGATTGACGGCGCCTGTAACATCTGTTCCGATGTAGTTCCCAACTATTGTGAGCCGTTCAATTTGCGTAAAGCCGCCTGCCTGGATGCCGTTGGCCATGATATTTCCCGGCCCGATCGTTGTGTCGTTGGCGGCGTAGCCGATGCTGATGCCGCCGCCGTTACTGAGTGCGGTGTTGCCTGTTATATCAACGCCGATATAGTTTCCCGCCACCTGATTCGAAGTTGTGCCGGTGCTGGATATTTGAATCGCCAAGCCGGTGGTATTTCCTGAGATGATATTTCTCTCGTTTGCGTTTGTTCCCCCAATGATGTTTTGCTTCGCTCCGCTTCCAATGGTTACCGCGTAAGTGTTCGGAATGGCGCCGATTCCCGCCGGATCTGTTCCTATATAATTGCCGGTGACAATATTGTTGTCCGCGCCGGCGTTCATGATCACGAGCCCGGATGTGTTGCCGGAAATAATATTTCTGTCCGCCGCAGTGGTTCCACCGATGGTGTTGTTCGCGGCTGCGTTGATATAAATGCCCACGAGATTTCCCACTCCCAAGGCGCCTGTGGAGGTCGTGCCGATATAATTGCCGGCGATAGTGTTGCCGGTGGCTGCGGCGTTTCTGATTTCAATAGCCGCATAGTTTCCCGGAGAGGTTCCGCAATGCAGGAAGGTCAGGCTCTGAATTCTGTTGTTCGCCGAACGGATGGACATGCATGGGTATGTGCCTGAATTCCCGTCTATCGTTATTTGGCCTCCAGTTGTATTGATTACCGTTGTGCCGTTATCCGTAAAGTTGGGAAGCTGCGAGTTGATGCCGATGATTTGGCCGATGAGCGTATTGTCGAACGTGATCGTCTGCACGCCCGCCGCGTTGTTTGCTTCCGTGATGCACTGGCGGAGAGAGCCGTTACCGGTGTCGGCGGTAGTGGCCACCTTCCAAGCGGGGCAGTTGCCACCGACACAACCGACAATTGCGGACGCTTCGTTCGAATTGCCGGTCCGGTCCAGCGGATTCGTGCTCACGTACGCATATACAATGTAATAGAATGTTCCGACCGGCGGATTCGCGTTGGTGTACGAAGTCGTCGTTAATCCGGTTGCGACCTGCGTATAAGGACCGCCGGAAGTTGTTGAGCGGCTGACCGTATATCTGTTATATACCGCGGGCGACGCGGGGTTCCACGTCAGTTCGACGTTGGGACAGTTCACGGAGGCGACAAGACTGGACGGCGGAATCACGACCGCTGTGGGAATTGTGAAGTTGGCGCAGAATCTGGACGTGTTTCCGTCCGAGTCCGTGATCGTGCACGTGAGTTTAGTGCTCGCCGGGTGCACATCAGCGATGAGAATGGAGAAGGGGACATTGCATGGGAACGTCGAGCCGCACGAAGTTGCGGAATAATCGCCTGAGAACTTAAACGCTTCGCCGCCGCCGGCGTCAGGGGTGACTGAAGGCGGATTATCCACGCTGAAAATCTCAATTTTGCATGGTTTTGCAATCGAGCATTCTCCGGAAGGCACGGCTGCGGCGATATTGAGCGCTATATCGTAATTGATTCCGTTTTGAAGCACGGATGTGATTGAAGGAGGGGCAATATTTTTGTTGATCTGCGCGGCGAGATTGATTCCCATGCCGGCGTTTTTGTATATGATGTTCCTGCTGAATGTGTTGTAGTTGGTGTTAATGTTTGAATTCGTAGCGCTTATGCCGTCGCCTGCCGCGCTGAAAGCAATCGTATTTGCCGCGCCCGCGCCGCCGATGATGTTACTGTTCGAGTTATTCGTTATTAATATTCCGTGATTGCCGTTGATGAGATTGGCGCCGGTGGGATTCGTGCCGATGTAATTCCCCTGTATTATATTGCTATTGGCGCCTTGCATCAGGATTCCCGAGTAACCGTTTCCGGCAATGATGTTGCCGTCTCCCGGAGCGCTCCCTCCGATAATGTTTCCCGAAGAATACAGTTGAATGCCGTAATACGTGTTCGGAATTGTTACCGTGCCGGGTGCGTTTGTGCCGATTTTATTGCCCTTGACGGTATTGTTTGTCGCGTAGCAAATACTCCCGCAACCGGCGGTGTCCATCAGCGTTACGCCGTTCAGGGGGCTTCCGGAAATGACATTTCCTTGAATAAGGTTGTCGGAGGTTAAGATGCTCATGCTCCCGCCGCTGAGCAGATTATAGCCGCTCACATCTATGCCCATGTAGTTGCCGATGATCTGATTGCCGGACGCGTTTTCCTGAGCGACAACCGATTCCATGATGTTTCGATCGTTTACGGCCGGCCCGCCGACGACGGTGTTTTTAGCGTCGTGTTCGAGATGCACACTTCCATACTGGTTCTTTATTGCAGCGGTCCCCGTGGTATTCGTTCCGATATTATTGCCTTTGATTATGTTGCCGTCCGTGCCGGAACCGGAAATTAATATGCCGCGATTTCTGTTCCCGGATATTAAATTGCCTTCACCGGCAAGCCTGTCGCCGCCAATCAGGTTGTTCTTGGAGCCGTTTGTTATGATTATTCCTTCGTAGTTGGGGAGCGCCGATGTTCCGTCCGAGCCGATTTTATTTTTTTGTATGACGTTGTTTGATCCGCCGTCAATTGTTATTCCCGACGAGTCGTTTCCGGAATAGTTGAAATTAACGATAGTCAGATTTTTTACGGTGCAGTTGTTCGCTTTAATGCCGATACCCCTGCGGCTGGAGGTGGACGTGCTGAGCGTAATATTCTGGCCGTCCGCGTCTATGGATGTGGAGTCTCCCGTGATGTCCGGCAACATACCTGAAATCGTTATCGTGTCGCTGAAATTGAAAGTAATGTTGTCGGGCCCGGGATTGTTGTTGGCGAAGTAAATGCAGGCGCGCAGGTTGGAATCGTCAGAAAGAGTGTCGCCGGGATCGGTAACGAGCGGGCAGGTGGTGGCGGCGCAATTAACAAAAACGGAAATTTCGTTCGATGGCGGCGCCTGATCCGCGGGATTGCTGCTCTTATACGCGGTAATTATGTAATACCATGTCCCGTCTCCGGGGTTCAAATCGGTGTAGTACAAGGAAGTGAGGCCGGTTGCGGCTTGTGTATAAGGCCCGCCGGGCGCGGCGGAGCGTTTGACCGTGAATCTGTTATATCCATCTACTTCGGGCAACACCAATGACCATCCGAGTTCAACATTAGGGCAGCTTGAATAACCGGTCAATACTGGTAGTGTGAGATTGGGGATCTGCGCAAATGCTTCGTTCGACGTTCCGGTCTGATCGGCAGGATTGCCGCTCTTGTATGCGATCACTTCATAATAAAAGTAGATTCCGTGTCCGGGATTGGGATCAGTGTAGGTGAGGGATGAAATGCCGGTAGCGATTTGTGTGTAGGGGCCGCCGGGCACGGTCGAACGCTTTACTGTGTAACGGTCGTAAGAGGCTGGCGAAGCGGCGGTCCATGTCAGCGTCACATCAGGGTAGCTGATCGAAGCAAAAAGATTTAAAGGGGGTGTAACGACGCCGCAATTCAATATGGCCGCGGCTTCATTGCTTGGCCCTGTTTGATCTGCCGGGTTGCCGCTTTTATAGGCAATGATTATGTAATAGAAAGACCCATTTCCGGGATTGGGATCGGTGTATGCGGCCGCGGAGAGTCCGGTCGCGATCTGGGTGTACGGGCCGCCGGATACGGAAGCGCGCTTAACGGTATAGCGGTCGTAAGACGGATCGTCGCCCGGTAGCCAGTTGAGATTTATATCGAGGCAGTTGGCGGTTGCATGAAGGTCTTTCGGTTTCGCGCCCGAGCAGGTTCCATATATTGTGGAATAATGAGGAGTGGAGAGGCCGGGCGTGTCAATGACGACCGAGTGGGTCGCGCAGACTGTGGAGAGAGTCGTCTGAGCCTCGCCTTCGAGGTAGGTTTTCACGGAGGCGGGAGAGGCCGAGCCGGCGTCCTGTGTGAAAGTGACCGTCGCTTCGGAAATAGTGTGGCCCTTGAAATTAAGGAGAGTGGCTTTGATATTCACGGGAGTTCCCGCTGCGACGGATGCCGTAACCGGGACGACGGTCATGGAACTCGATCCGCCGTTGTCCGGGTCAACCGGGTCGAGAGCACCGTCACCATCGCTGTCCCGCCATCCGAGTTGGACGGCGGCGGTCGGATCAATTAGCCAATCATTGTATTTCATAAGGCTCGGGGCGCTGCTGCAAACAATGCAGTTGCTGTTCACACCGTTAAGGTATCCGAAGGTTTGTGTGCAATTTGTGCAGCCTCCAGCCGGGCCACCAGTGTACTGATCATACGCGCCGAAGACATGGCCCGTTTCGTGTGCTGTAAAGACGTCTATAGGATTGCTGCCGGCGCGGTAAATCAACGTTTCATGCGGCCCGGTAAGATATGCGTAAGCGGCATAGCCGTCAGTGAAAGAAGTGCCTTTTGTGACAAAAATGGTAAATGCCCATGTTGTCCGTGGATTCATGCTTCGAAGATCGTCGTTGTATTGGAAATTTCGCTCAACTGCTGTACTGGCAGTGTACCCTTTCGATGCGAGATACTCGCCCACGAAAAGAGCGTTATCAGTTGCCGGATGGGTGGTCGGCTCGTAGCTCGTATTGAAAGTTTCCGGTGGCGAGGTGTCAATATCGAAAGAGAGATGCGCCCGCGGGTCCTGAGTAGTGAGCCAATAAAGCCCGTATCTGATCTTGTCGAGCATGTAGGTTTTTTCAGCGGGTGTCCAGTCGTAAATGTTCGGGTCAATCGCGCCGGTGGACTCGAAGAACACGACTTTGGCGCGAACCGAACCGATCATGAATCTCGATGTGTCGGTGTATGTCCACGAGCCGCCGGACGCTGTCTGTAATTCAGGCGGAAGCGGGAAAGCCGCTTCGCCGTACATCGGATTTACAACCTCATCGTATACGAATAAATCCGCATAAACGATGAGGCCGCCGTATTCGGCTCTGATTTTTCCGTTGCCCACAACGCCGTTCGGTGTGAACAAGCCGTCCGCGCCGATCGTGCCTATTCCGCCGGTCACTCCCCAATTCGGTGTCACAACGGTTTCAACACTATTCGAATCAATTGTTTTCGCGACGAATTGTCGCGTGTCGGTAAGCGTACACACAGCGGACGAAGGTGTGATGATAAGTCGTCTGACGGAGCCCGCCACGATCGCTTTAACCGTTCCCGACACCGACGCGCCGTTCGAGTCAGTCACAGTTACAAAAATATCGTATTCGCCGGGCGCGAGGCCGGTCGCGGGAGTCCAGACAGCATCCGGTTTGCCGGAGTCGGCGACTGTTCCGTTCGGAGCGTTCCAGCTATAAGTAAGAGAGTCGCCGTCCGGATCGCCCGCAGTCACGGCGAGCCTCGCGTTCGGCGCATTCGTAATATCGACAGGATCGATGGAAATGCGCTTGATGGAAGGCGCTCTGTTCTGAGACGGTGTATTCAGAAGAAACTCAAGCGCTCTTGAAATGTTGAGTCTGCCCGCGATATCTTCTCCCGGCAACGGGTCCACCGTCGCGGCGATGACCTGCATTGCGTCCCGGCTGCTCAAACCGGCGTTGGCCGACAGCAGCAATCCCGCAGCTCCGGATACAAACGCGGCGCTCATTGAAGTCCCGCGCGCATTAATGTAAGAATTGCCTTTTGTTAATGTATATATATCATCGCCCGGCGCGGCGAAGCTCACCATCGCTCCGTAATTCGAAAACGGCGTCCGCTTGTCGTTGATATCAGAAGCAGCGACTGAAAACGCGTCTGCATTCGCGCCCGGAAAATACCGCCTCGCGTCATGCGCGCCATTGCCAGCGGCGCCGACAACAACAGCGCCTTTGATTTTTGCGCCGCTTATAGCTTCCTGAAACAATGCGTCAACAGGCGAGCCTTCGGGAAAATCCGCCCCGAGGCTCACATTGATCACCTGCGCGCCTGCGGCTGCAGCGTAGCTAATTCCTGTCAAAACCGAAAACAGCGGGCAATGCCCGCCCGCGTCGCATACTTTCACCGGAAGCGCCCGGCAATTCCAGCACACGCCAGCTATCCCCGCGCCGTTGTCGCCGCCGGCCGCGATTATTCCCGCGATCTGTGTTCCGTGGCCGTTCCCGTCGCTCGTGTCAGAAACAGCTCCCGCATCGGCAAAATTCCTGCCGGCCAAAACGCGGCCGGCCAGTTCCGAATGCCCGGCGTCAATTCCAGTGTCCAGAACCGCTATCGTCGGATTTCTATACGCTGTATATTCTTTCCATACATGTCCCAAGCCAATTTTTAGATATCCCCATGCCGCATCCGTCGCGGGCGGATTCGTGAAAACCATGTCATTTGGCAACGCGCCCGGCGACATAACATAATTCTTTGATGCAACGGATACTCCCGATACCGAGCTCGCCGCGGCTATTCCCTGCTCAATCGTCATGCCGGCCGGCAACGAGGCCTGATACATTCGCTCGGATTTATTCCAGCCCACAACTTTCAGCCCGGCTGCATTCAGACCGGCGGTAGCCTGCGCCTCTGTCACGCCGGCTTGGAAAGCCGCAATCAATTGCCCGGATATATATGGCGGCTCGGCGACTGAGCCTTGTTCGATCCGGGCGGTTCCGCCGATCCCCAAAGCATAATAATCGTATTTGCCTTCTATTTGTTTCGATGAAAAAGTGAGATTTGTTTCCCTTTTCGCATATACGAAGTAGCCATTCCACGGCTCCAGCGTTCTCACTTTGACATAACCGCCGGCCGCTGAATCATACCCGTATATATCAGGCTTAACCGCGGCGCTTGTTTGAAACGAAGCGCCTGCCACGCTCATTGACTTGCCGGCGTCAACAGCAAAATCATAAGGATTCCCTATCATATTCCAGCCCGGCTCGAGCTCGATAACTATTTCGCCAGTGACTGCGGTGTCCGATTTAACAAATCCCTCAGTTGACAGTTCACTATCGGAAAATATCCAGAAACCGCGCCCTGTTTCAATTCCGCCGCCTGATAATCCCTCCGTAAGCGCCCGCATCCACCCTGCGTCCAACGTGTATAATGTTTCGGTTCCGCTCACACTCTTTGCCAAAACTCTCGCGTTCGAATATCCCGCAGGCACGCTCACTAAGCGCCAACTGCCGGAAATATTTGTTTTGGATGCGCCATCGGCTTTAGGAGTAACCAGCGAAAATGTGAAAAAAGCCGACAATAAAAGACAAAATAGATAATAAAGGCATAAGCGACATGGTATATGCGGTTGTTTTTGCGAGAAAAGCATGTTTTTGTTTATCATAATTATTTTATTGAATGTTACGATATTAATACTATCTGCATTAACTCAAGCAAAAAACGTGCCAGAGAACATTAAATGAAAAGAAGTCCAATGGATTTATACCCATTTGCAAGTGTTTTAAACAGATAATAAATATTTGCCAAATAGCTATAACAAGGTGAAAATAATTATATTGGGTACTTCGATGCCAGTCAATGCGTAACCCGTTACACTCGTCGTTGTTTGGGGTTGGCTTTATTGCTGATTTACGCGTTGTGAGGCATCCAGTCCCACAGCGTCGCAAAACTGCTTGATGATACCTTTTTCAGTGTTGGCTTGAGCGAGAGCCGTATTCACGGCGCTGTCCAATATCTGATATTTTGTAAATTGAACCATTTCACTTGCCATATCCGCGTCCATAATACTTGACTTGGCCCCGGAGATATTATGATATTGGGTTGTAAGCTCGTTCAAAGTGTGGTTCAGATTGTTTTCCTGAGCTGCGACCTGAGCGCGGGCGTCCGAAACCGTCGCAATGTCCGCGTCGCATGTGTCAATTTGATTCTGGAAAGCCGCCACAAACTGTTCGTGAGTTATGTCGCCCGGCATGAATGTCGGATTCATTCTGCCCATTATCCCAATATCAGGGATGACAATTTGCGTTCTGTGGCTGGGATCATTATCAGGTCCGATTTGCAGCGCCTGTCCGGTCTGATAACCGAACATAACCGATTTAGTGTTAAAATTGTCTCTGGTAGTCATTTGATAAAGTTCAAGTTCCCATGTGTCCAATTCATTAAATAATGTCCGTTCAGACGATGGCGAGATGTCGTTCGGGTTAGCGTTAGTAACCGTATATTGAACGGCCTCATTTGCGCCTCTGACGGAAATCTCTCGCTCTCTCATTAATATGTCGTGGACTTGGTTGAGAGCGCTGTCGGCGGTATGAAGGAGCAGAATTCCTTCCTGAATATTGCCGATCGCGGTCATTATTCCGCGCAACTGAGCCTTCATGCCGCTTCCCACAGCGAGGCCGGACGGATCATCTCCCGATTTATTTATTCTTTGCCCAGTGGCTAACTTTTCGTAGGTATCATTGAGATTTAAACCGGTCAATCGCTTCTGATTCATCGCGATCATGCTCGAGCTTTCAATTCCTTGTAGAAACATGTTTGCCTCCTGTTGTTCTCAATGTTATGAATTGCGCGCATACCATAATGAAAAAGAGCTTTACCGCAATTCTAAAAAAAAAATACTCTTCCCGACGAAAAGCCACAGTGTCACATAAATATGAATAATCAATCATGCGGCTAATAAACAGGCATTTTGGCCGCGCAATACAAATCAAATCCCAATCCATCAGGACAAGACCTGCTATGATAAAACTACGCTATTCTTGTTTGCTGTATGAACTATCGGCTTTCTAGCGCAATAACTTAAATGAAATAATAAAAATAATAAGCGCCGGCGTAAATATTGTTTGAATGTCAACCCGGCTTGTAATAATTGAATTATGAATTCCGGCGTCTTACTGAATTTACTCTGATTCGCCCGCAATTCTCTTGATTCTTTCTTCCCATCATTCGGCATCTCTCCATAAACAAGATACCGTTGGGAAATTCAGGAATAGATATCAATTAGTTGACAGTAAACAAACAGATAAATAGCGTCACGCCGGGAGCCTTTTGTTGATTTTGAATATTTTCTAATTTGCGGGGGGGCTATTGAGGCTCGCATGTGAGATTCGAGGTGTTGAGAAGGAGCGATATTGTAGAAAATGAATATTTGCAATTCCCCACAGCATTCGGTATTGTGTTCGAAGTTTGCGGTTGACGCCACTTCTCAAGAGTTGCGATGCGGCATTTCGTTTTTATCTTTGCGATACTTCCCTTGCCGTGGAATTCAAATTTGATGCAGTAATGCGCGAAAGCCCTAAAAATCCATATTTCTGTGCGCGGGAAAAACAGGGCTCTCTTTTTAGATCCGATAACCCCTCCGAGCTTTGAAATTTGGGTTTTTACAAAAAGGTGAATAATGATAATACAGAATTCAACGATATTGCTTGCGTGACCTAAGCCCCGGATTGCCGGTTGTTTTTCCCAACCGTCTCGACCCAAACTTGGGCATGATCAAAGCGACACATCAGGTCGGTGGCTTCTTTCAGGCTCTTTCCGTCGTAGCACCGGACATCAGAGATTCCACCGACGATCCCGTAGAGATCACGTAAAACGTTGATTGCGCTCCAGAACTTGTCCGGGGGCGCTTCTTTCATCTCCATAATGTTGAATTTTTGAGAGCAAGTGTTGTCCGGTCCGACTTCGCCCTCATACATGACTGCGGTGATTTTTCCGGTGGATTTTACCCGCTTTGAAATGATGCGCCGGACATGGTTCCTGCCGGGAATCGAAAAATCCACGATGGCAAACAGGCATTCATCCGACTCGTTAATGACAATCAGAGGTTTCATCCGCTCGATATCGTGGTCGGGTTTGCTGTTCTGCTGTTTCTGCTCTCTTCTTTTGTGTTTCCTTTTCATTCATTCTCCTCTTCGTCTATGTGGTCGCATTCCGGCATGTACTCTGCGATGCCTGCCTTTTCCTTCATCATGATGAGCCACTCGATGCGGGTAAATTTCGCCGCCATGCGGATATCATCACTGGTCAGCAGTCCGAGCCGTTTGAAATGTCCCATCACTTCGAATGCGTTGGTACCTTCTATGTAATCTACGATCTTTTTTAGCGGGTCTTTCAATCTTTGCGCCTCCGTCCGATATTTTCATTCTGCGCCATGCTCCTTACGCCGTTCTGCGGCGCGCCGGGTTTTTCCACGCGCTATCACCTTGAAGCCGCGCGAGCAGGTGCATTCGCACGTTGTGGTGTTCCGAGCCGTGCAGACCGAGTCCGTGGCTGATGAATACCCGGAAATCGAATTTTCCGCAGTCCACATCATAATTCCGCTTCTTGGTGCTTGCTGCTTTTGTGTTTATTGCTTTTGCCGTCAGCGCCATGCAGAAAATAATCCACGCCCTCAGTTCCCCGGCGTGTATCCTGTTGTTTGCGAATTGAAATAACCGAAATTCCACAGCGTCGCGATAGAGAAGGCCATTCAAGTTCAACGCAGCATACCTCGAGTCGTGTTGGCGAGACGGCGTTGCATTGAATCTGCCGTACCACCATTTGTTGAGTTCATTCATGTCACCCGGTTTGCGCGCCGCAATTTTCCGCGCGAATTCATCTCGCATCTTTTTCGCGTAGCGCTCCATCCGTTCCGGGGTCACCCCGAACGCGGCGAAAATAAGGTCTTCGTGTTTGTAAAATATCCTTGCGAGATTGGCGGCCGCGCGGGCATTAAGATCAGGGTGCGAAATGTGAACATGGACTGCCGTCCTCTCGTCCACACGTGCCCCGGCTCTGCGTACTGCCCGAACCACTTCCTGTAATTCAGGCAAATCCTCAAACGAAAGTATCGGTGTGTTGATTTCCGCGCGAAGATGAGGCTGCACGTTGATGAGCGAGGCATCAGAAACCACCCGCCACTTCCGTCCTCTTGCATCAACGAGTTCGTGTGTGTCGAGATCGGATGACGGAACGCGGACGATTTCGCCGCCGCCGACAACGCTTCGTATGGTTTCTGCAACCTGCATTCTTGTCCGGCCAATGAGTTCGAGTTCGCATCCGATCTTCACATCCTTGTAATCCACTCCCATGCGCGTCTCCTTTCCTATGTAATTACCCGTTTTACCGAGCTTTTAAAGACACAGACAGTAGGCAATATGGGGGCGAACATGTCAAGTCGTAATCCACATTAAATTGGCATACGGAGACAGCAATATATTTTCAAATCTTTTTTTAATATCGGCTTGGCTTATTCCGCCCCCGGCTCAAAGATGTGACTGCATTACAACGAAGACGGAGGCGAAGAAACATGAAAAGAATCATCGGACGCAGAGCCAGATACAAAGGTAAAGATCACCCCTATCTGAAAGAAGTCGTAATCATCCGCGCGATGATTGAGCCGGATGCCGACGACCCGGACAACCACCTGTATCTGGACAACGACGCTGACATTGAAGCGGCAGGCGGCGCAAAACCGACCGACCGACTGGAAGTGCGGCCCGTGCTTCCGGACGGACGCCTGAGTTGGGTAACCAGTGACCCAAAACTGAAGGATTTGAAATTCATCGATTGACATCAACTTTCAAAGGAAAGGAGGGTTGTTTTTTTTAAGCAACGCACATCTCATCAAAAAATAGGAGGCCATGAACATGGCAACGAAAGCGAAAGAAATCACATTTGAAAAAGCAGTCCCCGCATTCCTTAAGCATCTGACGGACGAGGGCAAGAACGAGCGCACGGTCGAGGTGTACGGACGGTGCCTCGAGAACGTCACCGCATACTTCGGCGCGGACAAGCCGCTTGATAAACTCACCCCGGCAACTATCGGGACATTCTTCAAATCCGATGCTCTCCTCAAGAAACCGAACGGCAAAGCGAAGAGCGAAATCACGGTGACCCAGAATAAGCGCGTGTTCCGCATGATGCTTGTCTGGGCGCAGGAGCATGGATACCTCGCGGAAGTCCCGCTTCCGAAATCCGAGATGAAGAAAGGACGTACACAGAATGGAGCAGACACCGATGCCGGTAACGCCGCTGAAGCCCCGCAGGGCAATTGAACTCTTCGAGACGAAACTGCGGGCTGACGGGTGTTCGCCGCATACGGTCGCGTCATACCTCCGAGACCTCGGGCAATTGGAGCGGTTCCTTGCGGACCGTCTCCAATGCCCGGTGGTCGCCGGAGTCACAGCAGATATATTGAATGAGTTCCTCGTGTCCCCGGCGGTGACCCGCATGCTGGACGGCAAACCGAAGACTGAAGGTTCCATCAACAAGGTAAAAACCTCATTGAAGTCCTTCTTTAACTGGCTCGCAGCGTCCGGCCACATCCCTTCCAATCCTGCCGCCGCCATCCGCATCAGGCACATCGAGCGACCCGCTCCGGACGTTCTCACCGATGTCGAGAAAAAGAAGCTGCTGAAGACGCTATCGAATACTAAGGGACAGAAAGCCTTCCGAGATTTTGCCGTTGTGAGTCTCTTTCTCAACACCGGCATCCGCGTGTCCGAACTGGTCGGACTCGACATAGACGACGTGAACCTGCCGGAGCGCCGCATCACCATCCGGGTCAAGGGCGGTCACACCGCGATGCGGTTTCTGAACACCCGAGCCCGGCGCGCTCTCGAACCGTATTTCCGAGCGCGGAAGAAGATGCCCGTCGAAACCCGCGCCCTGTTCGTAAGCAATCAGGGCCACCGCATATCTGTCCGGCAGGCGCAGCGCTCGTTCGAGGAGTGGCTCGCTGCTGCGGGCATCGAAAAACACATATCCGTCCACGGTCTGCGCCACACGTTCGCCACCAGCCTGCTAGAGCGCACTGGCAATCTCGCGCTGGTACAACAAAGTTTGGGACACCGCCACATATCAACCACGACCATCTACGCCCATGTGCCGTCCGAAGCGCTGCAGCAAGCGATGGAAACCATCTGAAGGGAGCGCCGAATGGATTCGCGCGAACAATATGAACTCGAACAGGCGGCGCGGGAACTCGCAAAGCGGTTCATCCGTCCCTACGTGAAGCGGGGCGACTCGTTCGAAAGCCTCAAGGCATCCCACATGGGACTGATGCGTACCGAAGAGTCGGTCTGCATCGGCGGCTGGATGGACGGGAAGTCCTACACGACGGACTTCATCATCGTTTCGCGGGTCGGCGGGCAAACGACCAAGATAGCTTTCAAGATCCGCGACATCTTCCGAGAGGTTCTCGGCGAGATAAAGAGCGCCGAGGCCATAGAGGACTTCCATCTGGAACCGGGGTGACCGCCGTGCGCCCCTTACGTCGCCGCCCACATTTCACAGAGACCGCATTCCGGTCTCTTTTCTCTTTCAGGTCCGTTGGAATCCGGAATGACCGGCGCGCGAAATTCACCCAGCGTGGAATCGCTCGAATACCCCCTCCGAGCTTTGAAATTTGACTTTTATTCATGCCGGAACCCATTCATCGATCCGACCACAACGACGCGACAGGCGCGAAACGAGCCGCGTCAGGCGGCGCACGGCGGGGACGGTGACGCTGACCTCGGCGGAACGGCACGTGGACATTTATTAAAAGCATGTCACAGTCCCAGAGCGCCGAAGAGCGAGTGAAGCCCCTCGAAACGTGAACAGCGCGACCACAGGCAGCGGGCGGATTCCAGTGGGTCCCATGACACACTGCTTCCAGCGCGAACAAAAACCGCTGTAATCCCTCGCATTTTAGATAAAATCTGACGCTGTTTCACTTGCATGCTTTGGTTTCATCGGAGTTATTTCCGTCCCCGATCTCATCAAATACGCCGCTATTTATGCGTTCTGACACAGTTTTCTCATGAGAATCCGATGCAGGCGTCTCGGTTTCACTCTCGATTTTTATCAAAATCAGACATATTGTCAGCAGATATTGATATGTGTAGACAATTTGTCCAGTATGCTGGCATGGAATATTTGCCACCGGGGGATGAAAGCGGCTATGCCCAGAAAAAGCGACAGGCGCGAAACGGGGCGCGTCAGGCGACCTGCTGGCAGCGTGATTCAAGAGGAAATAAAGGAAAACAAGGTGGATTTATAGATCGGTCTTATCCAAAAGCATTTCAACTTCACGGTGTAGAACAGGTAGTTTTTTTTCTATCACGCCCCATACAACCTCGTCAGCAATGGAAGCGTAACCATGAATCAACCTGTTGCGAAACGCAATGATAAGGCCGGGGTCGGTAATACTTTGCGCAAGATCGGGATCAACGCGTAGCGCCTGATTCAGCGCCTCGCCGATGATCTCGAACTGGCGTTCCACGCCGGAACGAAGTAACGGGTCAGCGCTATACTCCTCAAGAATTTTACCGGCAACGAATTGTTCGATCAGCCCGCTTGCCTCATGGATATCGTACAGATATTTGCAGACTTCATGCCGCTTCATATAGTTTTACCCGGGTTTGCTCGACGGACCTGATGAAATAGGGATTCCTGATGGGGCCGGGCTCCACGAGGTCTACCGGCATTCCGAACAGAGTCTGAAGGTCTTCCTGAAGGCCGAAAAAATGATCTGCCCGCGCACCGGGAGGCATGGCGCGGAATTCGACAAGAAAATCAAGATCGCTGGTTTCTGTATCGAAACTCTCGGTTGCCGCTGACCCGAATAGCCAGAGACGGATGACGCCCCGCCGCTCGCAGATCGTGGGCAGTTCGCTTATTCGATTCTTTACAATTTCTTGCACAACAGCCTCCGTAAGCAAAAGACCTTCTTTCAAACACCTTCATTATATCCACAAATTGCGTGAAACCGCAACTGATGGACTACGGGTCGGCGACAAGAAGTTTGGCCGGCGCCCTTCAGCCTGAGAGTGGGGAAAGAATAATTCCTTTCCCGTCAACGTATTTATCGTTGTAAATGACAATGACAGTATAACCAGCGTTGAACGCCATTGGAATCATTTACAAATCACATTGATTTCCTGTTCGTTCATGAGGGCGCCGTAAATTGGTGTGGTCCGCGAAATAGAAAAATAGCGCGGTTTTGTGGCATCTCGGATAGTACTCGGCAGGCACGATCCTTTTACAACGGAACCATGTTGTCAGCCGTGACATTTCAACCGGTGTGATGTTGAGTACTCACCCGTGTGATTGCCGGTTGTTTTCGGTGTGTATCATGAGGTTGGCGGAATTTCAGGAAGACCGCGAAAAAGACAATTTTGGCGGCAATAATGTCTTTCCTTAGTTTTGACATTATTTAATTTTGTGTCGCTCGTTCCTGCGCAAGCCGATGTTTTTTCACAAGTCGGTAAACATGACGAGGTGTCAATTCCGCCAGCGCGGCCACTTCTTTGACGGGCACACCGTTTTCCACCAGTTGGATAACGAGGCCGGTGCGTTCCAGCCGGTCGTCGTCGCGCCGGGACACCCACAGCAGCCCGCCGGGGAAATGCCGCCGCATTTCATCGAGCAGCGGCTTGGGGAATATTTTCGCCGCGTTTTCGTACTTCATCGGTGTTGCCTCCCTTGTTTTGCTGCTCGATAGATGCTTCGAGCGTCCGTTTTTTGCATGACCAATCGATAATACGCTTCAGATCGTTGGGATCAACCGCCGCTTTTACCATGCGGTGCGCCACAACGGGCTCAAATACACCGATATGAATCCATTCAGCGGCATCAAGTGGACAGAATCCATAGGTAGCCCATTCCACGGCAGCTTCAAGCATGCTGCCTCTTGTTTTATGCCCGGCTGCGTCCATAATCCAGCAGAGAGTTTCGAATGGATCGGGACTGCTGTGCGGACAGAATACATCCCCACATCTTTCGCAGCGTATCGGTAATGCCTTTGACCACATTTCACCTTGATCGTAAATGTCCATAAGTTTCAGATTTCCTTTCTCATATTTGTCGGGTTGGGGGGGGTAACAAGTTGCTCGCAATAGGCCGGGCGGGGAATTGCAGCGTGGGGACTGCCGAACAGGTAAAAATCCGGCTGACGAGAGCGCTCTGTCGCAATTGTGCCCTATCGTGCTGAATTGTATTCTGTTTGAGGTTCCCAAAACGTCGGTTATCCCATTATATATATGGGTTAATCGCACTTTTGGGAACCTCAAATTTAAGAGGAAGAAAGGTGAACAATTGAAGTTCCTGAAAATGTGAAAATTCCTATTCATTGGGATTTCCCTCACTTTCGGGAACCTGATTGTCTTGTGTTGCGGCTGGAAGCATGAAAACGGTGTCATAGCTTTTCTTGGATTTCACCAGAAACCCGGACTCAACAAGTAACTTGAGAGTGGCCAGCCAGTCGGACTTCCTGCCCAGCCGGTTGTCATGTGTTACGGCGCCCTTGCTGCGCAGAATGCTCACAATGTGATCTACGATTTCGACAGACACTGCGGGAATCAGCAGCGCAGCTTCTCTGAATGATGAAAATGCATCCGCATCTGGTGTCCTATCAGAAGGGCTTTCAGTTTCCGGCAAAGGGGCCAGCGTTGGTTGCGCAGCCCCATTCACCATTTCCTCGAAATAACCGGCAAGCGCGAGCATCTGGGCGGCGTCGTGGCTTTCCGGGTTGAACCTTTCTTTCAGTTTCAGGAACTTCTCTTTTAGCGCGCCTTCGAAATTGTCCCTGTAAATATCTTCCGCAAGGATCACCCGGTTGCGAAGATAGTCCGGGACATCGAACAAAGACATGTCACCGTTGTAAAGGATCAGATGATTGCGGGCGTCGTCACGGGGCGTGCGCAGCATGGCCTGACAGACCGCCCGGCAGCGGTTGTAATCGAGCAGTTCGCCCATGGTTATGTTAAGTCCGGTGGCGCGGTTGATGGCCGCCACGTAATCGAAAAAATGATCGAAATTCGCGCGACCGTTGCCGTCGGCGATGGAAAGATGGAAGTCCGGCAGGTTCTTGCCGCGCGACCGCGATGAGCGGTAATTGTCGAGGAACATGCGGCTGGCGCGTTCGAGATGTTTTCGCTCTTCCGGGGACGCATTGGACTGGAACAGCGGCTCATCGCCGCCGCTGAAGACGATGTCACCGTTTGAATTCACGAGATTCGCCTTAAACAGTAGCCTGCCGCTGTTCCGCTTGTAGGCGTCGTATAAGGCACGCGCCGCGTTCTTGTTTTTCCCAAAGTAGTAGAGGTGTATGCCATCGCCGAGAAAGCCAATACAGTAATTGAAAAAATCGAAAAATGAATTGTGGTTAAGGACTTTCGGCTTGATGGGATTGTCACGCGTGTCCCCGGCCATGTAGACATCGCCGAGTCTGCTGTTGTGCAGCGCGAGCGTTGCCTTGTTGTGCATTTTCACAGGGGCGATGTAATACCGGATATCCGATTCCTTCAAAAGAAGCGCTGCTGCGGCCATGCGAAGCTTTATGAATGTGCCGGACATCAGCGCCGTGCTGTGCGTCTGAAGCAGGAATATCAGATCATTGAAATAGACATTGTCCATATAACTCAGAACGATTTTGCAGGCTGATTCCGTCACGCCGCTACGGGGTACATGGCGAAGCAGGGCGCCGCCGGGCGCGTGTTCGCAGAATTCGGCGAATTTCAAAAAGATGTTGATGCTATTGCGGTATGATGGGTCGCTCTCTTTGTAATAGGAGTAGGATTCACGGTTCGTGTAAATGCTCGATACGGTGAACCTGAAAACGGGATAAGATTCATTGCCCGATGGTTCCTCGTCGTATTGGATTTCATCCGGTTTCGCCAGAGCCTTCTCAAGTTTCACAAACGGGAATTTTGTTATCTCTCCCTCACAGCCAAAGACCGGGCCGGTCTCGACGACTTCGTAAGCCGCACTTGGAGATGCGATAAGCGCCGCGTTTTCGCGCCGCAGATGTTCCTCTACGGTTATGTTGGTTTCACCGGATCGGAGGTAATGAGACTTCGGCTTGAGAACACCGCGCAGGTTCACGATGTTTTTCTCGATGGCTTCGAGATCGAAAACGTCACGGCGCACAACGCCTCGCTTGATTTCCTCACGGACGGTTTGCAAGGCGTCTTCGAGGGCGCCGATGAAATCGGCTGGATCGCCGAACGTCGCCGATTCCGAAGCCCTCGCGCGAGGTTCCATGTCGCCGCCAGTGAAAACCGTGCTGTACGACAGTTTGCAGTGTGAGCATCGGGGTTTGCGGCAGGAATGTATGCAGCCTGAATTCGTGACGCGAGGCAGCGCGACCGTAAGCGAACGCCGACAGTATTCCATAAGCTGATCTGTGAATGCATCGCCCTCATCAATGAAGATGTAACCCGGCAGTTCGCCAAGGATGCCCGACAGATTCCGGTCAATGAAAAACACGAATGGGGCTACTATTATGTCGGCGCGTGGCGCGATCAGCATGGAGAGCGTCCGCAGACACATTTGTGGCG
>JBAYFV010000003.1:0-37456 GCA_041666985.1 Victivallales bacterium | reverse complement strand
AGGAAGCTCCCGGGACTTGGGATCCGGTGGATCAGCCCATGCCTTCTTATCGTGAGTATCGATTTTACAAGGGTTCCTACCGCATCACGCAGAAGCAGCCAGTCCACGGGGAAATGTATGTTCCTTTCGGTTATAATTGCATTTTTTTAATGGACTTTAGACAATTTCATTATCATGCAATTAGACGATCAGCATGCAAGTCCTTTTCTTTTAAAGAATTACACTTTTATAGACAAGCTCTATGTAGGGCGCGTTCTCCGTAACGCGCCGCCTCAAGAGCGGACACCTCGGAGAGGTGTCCCTACCTCCAGAATAAAAACGCATTACTGCCTGCATATGAAATGTCAAAATTTCCGCTGGAAGGGTGTTGCAAAAACAAGCTATATGTTGTATGATGGTATTCGCTTGGTATAATGGGAGGAGCCAATGAAATTTCTGGACAAACTTTTCGGGGGGAAAAAAACTGCGGGGAAAATCGATATCTCCGGCGTAAAATTTCTCAATGAGGACGACGGTTCAAAGATATCACATACAATGCCTATCGCCGTAACACCCCCTCCACAGCATTACATCATAAAAACCGAGGGAAAATATCTGATTTATGATTCCCTTCGGGAAATGCCCCAGGAACTCCGCGCCCAGATTGAAAGCCTTGAAAATACCGATGAAGTAAAAAACATATATACAGTGGTTTTTGAAGGAAAACGGACAGTTTACACACACTTCAATGATATTCCCCTTGACGTGCGTGAGGCTATAACCAATTTTAGCGAAAAGAAAAAAAGGGGTTGATAATTTCCCCCGTCCTCCATCAAATCATAATATTATGCCTCACTCGAAGATACATACCCATACCCGTTCCATGGATCAGCTTATATCGGTAATGAAAAAACTTCGCTCCGAGAAGGGTTGCCCGTGGGATCGAGAACAGACTCATTCCTCCCTTAAAAAATACCTTATGGAGGAATGCGCCGAACTCATGGATTCCATCGATGACAAAGACACGGACGGGATATGTGAAGAACTCGGCGACCTTCTGATGCACATAGTTTTCCATTCCCAGATAGCAGAGGAAAACAAGTCATTCACTTTTGAAGACGTTGTCGGAGGCATCACGGAAAAAATGATTCGCCGACATCCTCATGTCTTTGGAGATGGAAAAGCCGAAAACTCCAGTGAAGTCGTTGAAATGTGGGAAGTTATTAAAGGACAGGAGAAAAAAGAAAGAAACAGGGGCAGAAAATCGCTGATGGACGGAATTCCCCGACATTTGCCAGCCCTTTTCAGGGCTCATGAAATGCAGAGAAAAGCTGCGAAAGTCGGATTTGACTGGAGCAATTCACACCAAATCATGGAAAAGATCGGGGAGGAGATGGAAGAGCTTAAAAAGGCGATTGCCGACGGTGATGAAAAATCTGTAAACGAGGAAATAGGAGATCTTATTTTTTCAGCTGTAAACCTTGCCCGTTTTAGAAAAGGGACATCCGCAGAAGAAATACTTGCCTGTACTATTCAGAAGTTTGAAAGAAGATTCAGATACATTGAGGAGAAACTTGCCTCCGCCGGCAAATCCGCCGAAACAAGTTCGCCAGATGAAATGGACGGTTTTTGGAATGAAGCCAAAAAAAACGGCCTTTAAGTCAGTGGATGCTGCTTCAATTTTAAGGAATAACCTTTGAATAGGGTTTTAACTTGTCTTGAGCCGTTCTCCGGTATATATTCCGAGGTTTGTCATATCTGTAAAATATTTTATTTTAAATAAAAGAATATAAGATGCCAGAGAAAACCGGTACAGTAAAAGTCAGTATTTATGATACAACCCTCCGCGACGGGACACAGGCCGAAGGTGTTTCATTATCCGTTTACGACAAGGTTCGCATAGCCGAAAGACTTGATATTCTCGGTGTCAGTTATATTGAGGGGGGATGGCCAGGTTCAAATCCAAAAGACATGGCATTTTTTGAGAACATCAAGGGGAAAAAACTTAAAAACGCCAAAATAGCGGCTTTTGGAAGCACAAGACGAGCCAGCGTAAAAGTCGAAGCCGATGAAAATATAAGGAAACTTCTCGAAGCCTGCACTCCGGCTGTCACCATTTTCGGCAAAAGCTGGCTTCTCCACGTCCACGATGTCCTAAAGATTAAGCCCGACTTAAATATAGACATTGTGTCGGACTCCTGTCTGTATCTCAGAGCCCATGGGAAAGAGGTGATTTTTGACGCTGAACATTTCTTTGACGGATTCAAGGATAATCCGGAGTATGCTCTTGATGTTCTTCGGGCCGCCTGCAAAAACGGTGCCGGCACAATAGTCTTATGCGATACAAACGGAGGAGCTCTCCCTTCCGAAATCAGTCAAATCTGCGGAAAAGTCAAATCTGCCTTGCCGGAAGGAATTATTCTTGGAATTCATTGTCACAATGACGGTGAGCTTGCGGTCGCGAATTCAATTGCAGCCGTTGACACCGGAGCCAGGCACGTCCAGGGAACAATAAACGGTTTCGGCGAACGCTGCGGAAACGCCAATCTCTGTTCAATCATACCCTCACTTGAACTGAAAATGAAAATGTCGTCAATTGACAAAACCCAGCTCAGGCATTTGAGAGAGGTAAGCCTTTTTGTAGATGATCTCGCAAATATAAACCACAACAAACGGCTTCCATATGTCGGGGACAGTTCTTTCGCCCACAAGGGGGGAATGCATGTAAATGCCGTAAGCAAGAATCCGTCCACATTTGAACACATAAAACCTGAACTTGTAGGCAATAAGAGAAGGGTTCTTGTTTCAGATCTCTCCGGAAGAAGCAACATTCTCATGAAAATCGCCGAGCATAACATCAATATTGACGAGAAAGGCGAGGAGATTAAGGAGATTTTACAGACCCTGAAGAAAATGGAAAACGAGGGATATGAATTTGAAGCGGCGGATGCTTCATTTCATCTGCTTGCCAAAAAAGTTCTTAAATCACATGTCCCGTTTTTCAAATTGAACGGATACCGGGTAATAATTGAAAAAAGGGGCAAAGATGAACCCTGTTTTTCTGAAGCTACTGTCAAACTTGAAGTATTGGGTCAGCAGGAACTGACTGCAGCCGAAGGAGATGGGCCTGTCAATGCACTGGATCTCGCGCTCAGGAAGGCCTTAATGAGATTTTTTCCCGAAATCAAGGATGTTCATCTAAAAGATTTCAAAGTCAGGATTCTTGACAGCAAGGATGGATCTGCGGCCAAAACCAGAGTTCTTATCGAGTCTGGCGACGGCAATGAAACATGGGGGACGGTAGGGGTCAGCGAGAATATAATCGAGGCTTCATGGGAGGCTCTAGTCGATTCTGTCGAATACATTCTATATAAGAAGATAAAGCAGAAAAAAAACAAAAAAACGCAGGAATTATGAAAAAACTGCTGGTTGTTATCGTTGTGGTGGCGGCATTCATGGGAGTGGGAATTCCCAAGGCGAAAGCAATGGATCCGGTAACGATTGGCATACTTGCGCCAATAATACTGCCTTACGCAATCCCCGTTGCCGAAACTGCCGCCCAGTACGCTTTAAAAGGTCTGGTGAATGCTGGAGTGGGAATGGTTGATGTTTTCAAGGACATGGTTGGGGTTTTCATGATGCCTGTCGGTTTCCTGGAGGTTACACTTGGAATGCCGTTTGGCTTGTTCTCAAACGGATGTGAAAATATCGGAATCGGATTCGTGGCTCCATTTAAACTCGCTTTTTCCACAGTAATGCTAGTTCCGCGATTATTTTGCCTGTATAGCTAATGACCCGCAAAAACACCAAATTAGTTTCCTCTTGCCGCGGGGAAAAATGGAGGGAATACGAACCTCTTGCTTCAATTCTTGAGGAATGGTATGGGAAAGAGGAGGGTTCCACAGAAATGATATCCCATCTTCCTGATGCTATTCCAATACAGCAGGCATTGAATAATATTGTTAAAAATTCCATAAATTCGGACAATTCCGCGCTGATAAGGCTAAAGGACGACTGGGAGAAGCTTGTTGGAAAGGATATCGCAAATATCGCAAAACCGAAGAATATAAAAAACGGGATAATTTACATAGAAGTTGCCAATAGTGCCTGGATGATGGAACTGAAGAATTACAGTAAAAAAATGATAATGGAGAAAATTTCCGGTTTATACGGGGATAAGCTATACAGGGATATTGTGTTTGTACCTTCAGGATAAATCATTATGAACGACGATTATTTTAAAATCCTTCTGCAAAAGAACAACGGGCTGAACATATCCAATTCTCCGGGATTCCTTTGGACACCTGTCCGAACAAAACCGAGGCAGGAGAAAAAATTCATTGAATATTGCGAATCGCATGGAATTGCATTTTATCTTCCGTTAAGAAAAAACATAAGACGTTATCAGAGAAGAACCGTTGAATTTTATATCCCTATGTTCACCGGATATGTTTTCTGCTCCCTTGATCAGGATCTTTATCAGAAAGCCGTTCTTTCAAACAGAATAGTTTACAGGCTTCAAATGAACGAAAAGAGCGAAACGGAACTGATAAAAGATCTTTGCGATATACAGATGATTGAAAAGATTGCAAACGAATCTGATGTTATTGTAAGGCCAGAACTGGCGGCAGGAAAAAAGATTATTGTAAAATCAGGACCTCTTAAAGGGATGAGAGGTGTTGCCGAGAAAAGAAAAGGCAAGACGATGATAACTATAAATGTTGAAATACTCGGACAGTCTGTTTCAACAGAAACTGATGTAGAAGATATCGAAGTCGATGACTGATTAGTTGGCCTTATCTGGTGCTTCCGCCAATTTCCTTATTACGGAACAGCATTACGGCTAAATAACTGCAAAATGACATGTAAATGGAACAATACAGACCCGTCCAGAAAAGATATTCGACGGGAATATGTTTTTTGCTTGCCAATGCATCAGCCAGCCAGAAAAATTGCCAGTTTGGTATTAACGCATAAAACACCGATGATGCCGAAAAAAAAGATTCTTCTGCGGTCTTGCCGAAAAAATAGTCAGATATAAGTCCTGAAAAAAACAATGCCGAGCATATTATCAGATTGGGAACAATATCAAACCTCGTCGATAAAGTCACGGTTATAACCCCCATTATCCACACTGAGAAAAATATAAGGAAGAACGCAGGCATGACATCGGAATAAGGAGGGACATCACTACTGCTTGGAATGAAATTTAAAATTATTGCAAATCCTGTTATAAGGATAAGCATTCCGGCTACTGCGGATGAGGCAAAAGACCTTCTTAATATATAATTTCTTACAGCCCCGAAAACACATGCCGCCACCAACAGTCCATAATAGACATACATTGTGGCGAAGTCCAGTCTGAACTGGTCACACGCTATTCTCAGTGAAATCAGGGAAGAGGCGTTACAAATAAAAACAAAAACTGTAAGAGCCGCCGTTATTCCAGCTATTTTCGCCAATATGAAGTTTTCCCTTGGTACCGGCTTTGAGAGAAGAAGAAGAACAGTTCCATTGCGCATTTCCCTTGAAACGGTGTGGCTCGCACAAAGGACGGCTGCAATCAGACCGAACACCATGGTCGTGGCCATGGAACTGTCCATTACAAGCTTAATTTGCTCTCTGAATACAAAAAGGGACAATGTCGGAAAGAGACCTATCAGCACAACTGCAGTACAAAGTAGCAGAAAGAAAATAGGCTCTCTTAACGATTCACGGAAAGCGTTTCTCGCAACATGATAAAAATTGAACACGGAATTTAATCTTCCTTGGATCGGATTTGATCTTCATTATAAAAAACCTCCGACTCTTCCAGAAGGGGAGTCCGTTCACAATACCCGTTGTTTGCGAAAGAAACAGGCTGGAGGAGATTCTTTATTTTGGAACAACTTCAGTATCTTTGATAAGAACAGGTTCGGCCTTAACTGGTTCAGCCGCCTTCACAGGTTCAATTGACTTTATAACAGTCGGATCAACCGGGGTTGATGCGGGAGTTGGTGCTGCCCCGCGACCACCCGGATTGTAAAGTCCACTGTCAATCTGATCACTCAGTTTCTTGAATTTTGCAGCCAAATATGTCTTGTCAAGAATTTTCCCAACTGTTACCGCTACCTGATACCAATCTCTGTTATCCACCCTTATGATCGTCTGTTTGGAATCCATTCTCTTCGCATATGATTCTGGAACATATCTGGTATCTCCGAGAATAAGAACCTGTTTCGCATTAACCATTTTGACGAAATTTGTGAAATCAGCATCCTGAACTTCCAGGCAGGGGCCTTTTCCAGGCATAAAGAAAAGTTTTCCGCCTTCACTCGTGATAAGGAGGATGGGCTGATTTGTTTCTCCCTGAATCAACTCGGCGAGAACACGCGCCTTTGTGTAGTTCCCAGTAACAACAAGGGTGGTAATTTCCTTTGAAGGTCCCTGATACGGTCTTGACCAGTCCCAGAAACCCGCATTCGCAACCGCTATCATTGAAAATGCAACAACAATACCGGAAAATAATTTGACGGCTATTTTCATTTTATTATAATCCTCCCTGTTTAATTTTGAATAAAACGTCCTATTGATTAATATTATACTTGCAAATTAAAATTTCAAACCTTAAAATTTTGTGATTCCAATATTTTAAATAAATAAATGATAGAAAAGTGTCAAAATGATAAAAAATATTTTTGGCGTAAAAGGGAAAGTACCGCAGGCGGCTATTTTTATGAGCGGAAGCGGAAGCAATGCGGAGAAACTTCTTGAAAGTATCAGCAAACAGGGGGATAGACCATGGAACGCCTCCATGATTTTCACAGATGCCCCTTTGAAAAGCAGGGCGGCCAAAATTGCAGAGAACTATGAAATCCCGTATTTCGAACTCGACATTCTTGAATTTTACAGGAAAAGGGGTGAGACAAAAGTTTCCCTGGCAAGTGAAAAAGGCAGGAAAATAAGAGAAGAATGGACGGAGGAAGTAAGGAAAATGCTAAGCCCGTTTAAAGTTGATTTCGGAATTCTCGCCGGATTTGTCCCTCTGACAAACATAACATCGGATTTTCCGTGCCTGAATGTTCATCCGGGGGATCTGACAATCGAGGAAAATGGACGGAGAATATTTGTAGGCCTTCATACGGTGCCGATAGAAATGGCCATTGTCAGGAATTGCATGACACTCAGATCCAGCGTTATAATCGCCCAGGCATATACAGGAAGGGGCGGCGAGATGGACAGCGGACCTGTTATCGGAATTTCATCCCCCGTGAAAATAGATTTGGGAGAAAGCAAACTCGAAGATATTAAAAGGATCTATGCGGCAAGGCCTTCTCCGAGACCGCCCGGAGGATATAAGGATCTCCTCGAGAAGATCGCCGGGAAAAATCAGGAAAATTTAAAAATCAACGGAGACTGGCTGGTGTTCCCCCCGGCAGTAAAAGATTTTGCATCAGGAAGATTCGGTCATGATGAAAACAATTTCCTCTATTATCTGGTCGACGGCAACTGGAAGAAAATCAAAACAGTTGAATATACGTCCTCCTCGGCCAGTCCTCTATTCATCTGACCCGTTTATGCCGTCAATTAAAACAATTATTACGAAACATTGTTTGATGTCTGGAAGGCTTTTGAATGAAGAAATTTAAAATATCGGATAAAAGTCCCCACTATCTCGGACACAGGATCAGATTGAGGGAAAAGTTTTCCAGCTACGGGGCCGGGAGCTTCCATGATTATGAGCTTCTTGAACTTCTGCTGACCTATTCGATTCCCAGGAAAGACGTTAAAAAAGAGGCCAAGGCTCTCATTTCCAGATTCAAATCAATTTCAGGGGTTCTAAGTGCAGATATAAAAGAACTTTGCGAGATTGAAGGCATATCGGCGAATTCAGCCGTCCTCATAAGCCTCTGCAGGGAACTGGCCGCAAAGTCTCTTGAGGATAAGATTTTCAACAAGGACATCCTTTCGTCTCCCCAATCTGTCTATGATTTTTCCAAAGTGAAGCTTTCTCACCTTGAAAATGAAGTTTTCATGGTAATCTATCTCAATACAAAAAATCATGTCCAGGGACATGAGATAATTGACGAGGGAACTGTTGACACCGCAATAGTCTATCCAAGGAAAATAGTCAAGTCCGTCATAGGGAAAAAAGCGAGTTCAGTTATACTTGTACACAATCATCCGAGCGGCATATGCGAACCGTCAAATGACGATATCCGCCTCACTTCGGCTGTCAAGGACTCGCTGAAAACAGTTGATGTAAAAGTTCTTGACCACATAATTTCCGGAAAATCCGGATATTTCAGTTTCCGGGAGAAGAACCTGATTTGAAAGACCGTTTCAGAATAATCTGCCCAGTATCATGCAGACCGCAAACTCGGTTCGCAGTATCCTTGCTCCGATGCTTACCGGCTGCATCCCGTATTTTTCCAGCAGCGCGACTTCATATTCGGTAAAACCGCCCTCCGGCCCGACGCACAGGACAACCGGGCCGACAATATTTCGGGGGCAGTCACAGACCGCACCGGGATGTGCCAGCAACGGCAGTTTGCCTTTGATAATCCCCGTCAGTTCATCTTCAACAAACGGCTTAAAACGCCGTTTAACGCTGATTTCCGGTAACGCAGTATCCCCTCCCTGCTCCAGCCCCAGGATAAACTGCTCCCGGATCTCCTCCTCGAACAGCACCGGACTGTCCCAGTAACTTTTATCCACTTTCCAAGAATCGATCAATATGAATTTTTTAACTCCCACGGCTGTTGCCGCCTGGAGAATTTTCTTATATGTTTTCGGACGCGGCAAAGCAAAAATCAGGGTCACTGGCAAAACGGGTGGCGGCTCAGATGAAAATTCGGCTTGCAATTCTACTTTTCCCGGAGTTGAACTTAAAATCTTTCCCGTTCCGATGCGACCGTTCAGCAAACCAACTTTTATTTTATCTCCCGGCAGCACCCGTAAGATGCTCTGTATATGCAACGCCCGTCTGGGATCGCAAATAACTGCAATTCCGTCTTCGGCAAGTTCCTCTTCATAAATTATCACAAGATTCATTCTGTAAAACTTCCCCGCTTTCGTATACTATGCCATGATGCGCCTGAATTCCAATGGCCGCCAGCATCTAGAAGTCCTTCCCCACAAGCAAATCTAGCACTCTGTAAAGCTAAAATTTTTGCATAGACGAGTTAAATCGCGGATTGGATTTTTTCGATCCTCCTGATAGGCGACATGAATATCGTCCGAAGAAGGAACGGAAAAATACGGACGCAAGAAACTAGCCGGAAACCGGTTGCGATCTTTTGGATTTGGATTCGTACCCTTCGAGTACTTTCGATACCCCGGTATCGGCGGTCTCTCAGAATACGAACCAAACCTCAAAATCTTCGCAATCTATATGAGATTTTTAGCTTTTATAGATGTAGAGAACTAGCCCGCTCAAAACATTTCCCTTCCTTGACTGCAATGCATTGAAAGAGGATATTACACCCCTTGAAAGGGGCTGATGATGCCGGATGCCGGGATTTCTTTGAAGGAAACTTACTTTCGCTTCCAAGCTGGTTAATTCACGCGCCGAATTGGCCGTGGTCGCTCCAAACAAGGCGGCAAGACTATTGGTGGGATTTCAATTTTACATATGCTTAAAAATAAAAATACAGGAGGATCCGCCGTGAAAATACTTATAGTCGGAGGAGTTGCTGGAGGAATGTCGGCTGCGGCTAGGGCGAGACGCCTTGGCGAAAATTCTGAAATTATTGTGTTTGAAAAGGGGAATCATGTCTCTTTTGCAAACTGCGGACTTCCATATCATATAGGAGGCAAGATTAAGAACCGCGAATCTCTCCTTCTTCAGACACCGGAGTCCTTGCGGAAAATACTCAATCTTGATGTCCGAACAAACCAGGAAGTTGTCAAAATTGACCGCATGACTAAAAAAATCACCGTGAAAGATCTGAAGGAAAACCGCGAATATGAAGAGAACTACGACAAACTTGTCCTCTGCCCCGGTGCTGTTCCGATAAAGCCCAAACTTCCCGGAATTGAACATGAGAAGATTTTCTTTCTGAGAAATGTTGAAGACATGGACAAGATCAAGGCTGTGCTTGACACGGGAAATGCGAAAAGCGCAGTTGTCATAGGCGGCGGATATATAGGGGTTGAAATGGCCGAAAACCTCGTTTTGAGGGGTTTGAAGGTTCATGTTGTTGAAATGCTCAATCAGATACTTCCGCCATTCGATTTTGAAATGGCAAAGGATCTTCAGAACCATCTTGTGGCAAACGGGGTAGGTATTCATTTAGGCACCGCCGCCGCCGCATTCAGGGACATTTCCGGCAGAATTTCTGTTGAACTTCAGAATTCCGAGGTGCTGGAGGCTGATTTGGTGATTCTTTCGGTCGGCGTCCGCCCAGATACCGAACTCACTAAAAATGCAGGTCTGAACCTCAATGAAAAGGGGGGGGTAATAGTCAATGAATTCATGCAAACATCCGATCCTAATGTCTATGCCGCCGGAGATGCCGTTGAGGTTGTTGATACCGTAACAGGACAGCCTTCCCAGATCCCCCTTGCCGGTCCGGCAAACAGACAGGGAAGAATTGTTGCCGACAATATTTTTGGGAAAAATTCTTCTTATAAATCCACTCTTGGAACAGCTATTCTTAAAGTGTTTCAAATGACCGGAGCCTGCACTGGAGCTTCTGAGAGAACCCTTAAAAGAAACAATATCCCTTATTTAAAGGTCTACCTGCATCCGTCAAATCATGCCGGTTATTATCCGGGTTCAACTCCAATACATTTTAAACTCATATTCGCACCTTCTGACGGTAAAATTCTGGGTGCTCAGACCATCGGTTTCGAGGGAATTGACAAGCGTATTGACGTACTTGCAACGGCCATAAAGGCCGGGATGACTGTCTATGGTCTGGAGAATCTTGAACTGTCATATGCCCCTCCTTATGGATCGGCAAAAGATGCCATAAATATGGCAGGTTTTGTCGCATCTAATCTTCTGAAGAGGGATATTGAATGCTGGTATCCTGAAGACTTCCCCGACAAAACCAATAACGGTCTGATTATTGATGTCAGACCTGAAGACATGTTCAATCTCTGGCACATTCCGGGAGCCATCAATATTCCTCACGGAAAACTTCGCAAGGAGCTTGATAAGCTTCCAAAAGACAAGGATCTTTATCTTTACTGCAAAGTGGGATTTACCAGTTATCTCTCATACCGGCTTTTGAAACAGAAAGGTTTTGGGACGAATAATGTGCTGAAAACTCTGTCCGGCGGAATTATGACTTTCTGCTGTTACCACGGACCGGGAATATGTTCTTCTGAAAGAAAAATTCCGTTTGTTCCATATTCATCCGAACCCGTGAAATCTGAAAAGTTCACTCCAGCTACGGAAAAAGTTTCAAAACAGGAACTTGTTCTTGATGCATGCGGCCTGCAATGTCCCGGCCCCATAATGAGGATAAAAGCCGCAATGGATAAGCTTTCCGACGACGATGACTTGATTGTTTACGCCAGCGATCCGGGATTCGTAAACGACATCAAATCCTGGTGTACCCAGAACGGCCATCAGTTAATCGGCATTTCCGGAAAAATTCCGAAAGTTGAGGCTAGAATAAGAAAGGGCAATCTGACGGAACTGCGAAATACGCAAGTTTCAATTCCACAGAAAACCAATAAGACAATCGTAGTCTTTTCCGAGGATTTGGATAAGGTTTTAGCGTCTTTTGTAATAGCGAATGGAGCACTTGCCATGGGCAACAAGGTCACCATGTTTTTTACATTTTGGGGTATTAACGCCCTTCGAAAAGGAGGAACTCAGGCACCGGGAAAAGGATTCATGGATAAAATGTTCGGCATGATGATGCCAAATGGAGCAAGAAAACTGAAACTCTCAAAGATGAATATGCTTGGAATTGGCACGGAAATGATGAAAATAGTCATGAAAAACAAAAGAGTTGATGATTTACCCACGCTCATTGAATCCGCAAGAAAAGCGGGAGTGAGACTGGTTGTCTGTTCAATGTCAATGGATATAATGGGAATAAAGACAGAAGAGCTAATTGACGGACTTGAAATCGGTGGGGTTGCAACTTTTCTCCAGGAAGCCGACGCATCCAGTGCAACACTCTTTATCTAAGGAGGTTATCCCCGATGTCCGACGGAATCGGGGTAAACTCCGGTGAATCACCTGAATGGATGAAATGGAAGCCTTCACGAGAGAGGATTATGCGACGCGGTTCTACGCCCTATGGTCTTTCCCGGGAAGTTCATCCCGAGACTCGCAGACGTGCCCGGGATGATGCCGCATGAGAAAAGAGTACGTCCCCTCCCCGGGGAGGAACTCCCCCTTGAAGATATTCCCCCTCAATTGAGGGGGATGGGGCGGACTTACCCTGATCGTAACCCAGGAGGGTCAAGTGATTTATAGACAATATGATGAGACGGAAAAGATGGGGTTTTTATGGCTATTTGATGGTACGACACAACTGAGTTGTGAACTTCAACGGACGTATTCCTGCGGCAACAATTTTCTTGCATTTTGTAATCAGCTCAACCAATAGTTTTTCGTCTAAATGCTTTTTTAATTTATCTTTTCCCTCAAATCTGCATCACAAGAAGCAGCACTGATATTGCAATGAAGATTACACCTGTAGCGAGTTTTATTTTTCCGGCGTGGTTTTTCAGCCACACGGAGAGTTGCCTGTCGCTGACACCGACGAAAAACAGCATGAAAACAATAATCAGAGGGACAATGAAAGCGGCATTGTAGAGTATCAGCATCACAACAGCCTTCATATGAGTACCTTGCGTATTGACTATAAACAGGATTGTCGGTAAATAGGTCTGTCCGGTGCAGGCCAGTTCAAACACGGAAACCGAGAATCCAATCAATGCCGCCCCAAGCATATAATGATGGAGCTTTATATTCTTCCTGATAACCGTGTTTATCTTCATACGGATGCTGTTATTCAGTTTGAGATTCATATCCTGCAATAAGCCTTTTTTCATCTTAAAACAGTCAATAAGGTTCATGATGCCGACAAATCCTGCGATTAAGGAGCCGGAATAATATGCATATTTGGCAAGATTAGGTATTGACCGGAGGTAGTCAACGGCCTTGAGGAATCCGATTCCCATCATGAGATATGTGATGAAAACCGCCAGCGTAAAGCTCAGCCCGACCAGGATTATTTTCTTTTTGCCATATTCGAGGAGCGCGATATAAGACAGCAGGAAAATAATCGTAACAAAGGCGCAGGGGTTTATCCCGTCAATCAGTCCTGCGGAGAGAACCGCTGTCCAGCTGATTTTATCATAACGGCTGTTAATTGATCTTTCAGCCTTGATGAGTTCATCGATGGAAAATTCCGGAGTTGGAAATTTGTCGGCGGTTTTTATGGCCGAGGCGACTTTACCGACGACATCAAGATTTTTAAAGGATTTTTCGCCTATGAACGATTCTCTCCCGAAGAATACTGCGGGTGTGGCAAGATGAAGTTTATCGGGTATGGAATATCTGATGCACAGCGCTTCGTTGATTACTTTAGATTTGGAGTCATTTATTTTACAATGGAATATTTTGAGCTGCTCGGGATACTTCTTCGAAAAGTAGCGCATGCTTATGTCAAGACGACTGCAGATCAGGCATCCGGGTTTGTAGAAATAATAGAGTTTCAGGGGGTTTTGTTTTTTTATGTCTGCAGGCGATGCCGAGGCGACTGTGTTAAACATTCCGGTTCTTTCTGAACCGGAATATTTATTAAAGAAGCCGGAATATGGGCCTGATTTGCCGGAAGAAAGCTCTTCTTCGATAAGAAATGCCAGCTTCTTTTTTATATTATCGGTCTTCTGGACGGTTCCGAATGATGTGTAGAACTCAGGGACTTCTCCCGGGGGAATCCCGTATTTGCCCTCAAACGCCATCAGTGTTTCAAAATTCTCCGGTATTTCAAGATCAAGTTTTACCACCTCGATCTTATTCCCGTAAACCTCGATTAACTGAGGAAGGATGATCTCGTCAACCTCCTTGCATTTCTCAGGGCAGTTTTTCTCCATGAAATAGATGACCCTGCATTTTTCCGCAGAAAAGGAGTTGAAGCCCTGCAGGATTAAAAAACAAAACAAAAGTATTGTGTTTTTCTTCATGATAATCATTCTGTTGCCGGAACAAGATTTAAGGAAACTTCTAAAAATTGCCCTTGATGCAGGTGAAAATCAATATCGCTTCAAAAATTAACTGGACGTCTTCCATGATTGATTTCCGGCGGTTCCGATGGTATTTTCAATCATTAACATGGAAGAAACAACATTTTTCGGGAGTTTTGAATGATTGAAGGATCCAGTGTAAAAAAATTTTTTGAACGGAATTGGGAGAGAATGGTTCTGTGGATTATTCTAATAGGGCTTTTCTATCTCCTTAAACCTTTTTTCCTCCTTATTTTTGAAACCTTCCTAATCACCTATGTGGCAAAGGGTTTTGTCCAGTGGATATTGGGCAGGATAAAACTGAACTACCGGCTTACGGTGGTGTTGGTCTTCATTCTGTTCCTCGGCCTGCTGACGGCGGCGGGAGCCTGGATAGGGCCGAAGCTAATCATTGAATCCAACCAGATACTGACTGCATTTGCGTCCGACGGGGAACATAGGACACAGGATAAGATAAATGATTTTGTGGAAGATACTGTTGTGAAGCTGGTTGGGGAGAAAAAGGGACAGGCGGTCATCGGGTCGGAAGAATACACAATGATTATGGAAGCCATGAAAAACGAATTTTCAAAGGCCGCCAAATCCGGATTGCCGCAGGTTCTTCAGACCATGTTGCATATTATAAAAATCGGATGGGAGATAATGGTATCTCTCCTTCTGGCATTCATTTTCTCTTTTATTCTTGTCATGGACTGGCAGAAAATATGTGAAAAAACCAAGGAACTGGAAAATAGCCGAATACGTTCTTTCTACATTGGAGCAGCTCCCCACATCCAGGCGTTTGCGAACATTCTTGGCAGGGCGTTGCGCGCACAGGCCGTCATTGCGACTTGCAACACGGTATTCACGGCAATCGGATTGTGGTACTTCCAAGTTCCAAACATTGCCCTTCTCTCAACGATAGTTTTCCTGTGCGGATTTATTCCAATACTCGGAACTTTCCTGAGTTCAATTCCAATCCTGATTTTCGGAATTCAGGTAGGCGGACTTCCACTGGGGCTGAATCTCGTAATTTTTGTAGCCGCCGTCCATGCATTTGAGGCATACGTCCTGAACCCGAAAATCACCGGAGACATTCTGCGCATCCATCCGATTATAATCCTCATACTTCTTCTTGTGGGGCAACGTTTCTTCGGGATTTGGGGAATGGTTGTCGGGGTGCCCATCGGATGTTATGTAATCACCGTACTTTCTACGAAAGAGGAAAACGCAGGCGTTTAATCTGAACGGGGAATTCTCTATAGATATTCATATGAAAAAGTTGCGAGGCTGAGAGAATTCGGCGATTGGCATCCCATAAATCAATACTGCCGAGACACCGAATGATCCTATTTTGCCTATCGGTTTGCGCGGGATGCTTTTATCTCCATCTCCTCCCCGCATCCTTCGAAAGTATCGATCCATCTGCTTATCTCCAGCTTAGTCTTATCTGCAGTTTATCGCCGGCAACCCTGGATTCATATATTTTCAGGTTTCCGATATCATCGGAATTTGATTTGCCTGATTTTATGTCAAATGAATAGTTGTGTATCGGGCAATGAAGTCTTCCGTTTCCGTAAATGCTGTCAACGATGGGTCCCTTTTCATGGGGGCATTGAGGTTCGGTTACGATCCATTTCCCGTCGCGCGTATGAAACACGGCAAATTCACCTTCGGAGGTTTTAACCAATCTGGTCTCGCCGACGGAAAGGTCATCCAGTCCGGCGACAGTAAACCAGCCGTCCTTAACAACGGATATGGGTTCCCCGAGATATTTTTCGTTCACGAGATCCCCGTGACTAACCCATGGATTCTTTATGCTGGAAAGAGCCAGTGAAAAATCGTCTTCCAGTTTTTTCAGTTTGTCGGGAGTGTCATAAAGTATTGCATCTGTGATTCTTTCAACGCCTATTCTCTCGACAAAATGAGAAGTCCGTTCCAGATATTTGCCGTGGAACCGGTAATACTCATAGAAACGGTCGGCTATTTTCATTACTTCCCCATGGGTTTTAACGCGGGCTATTTTTTTCGCAACCATAACCTGTGCTCCGCCGTTTCCGCCTATAAAGACATCCCAGCCTCCCTCAATGGCAACTACACCGAAGTCCTTTATTGTAGCCTCGGCGCAGTTGCGGGGGCATCCGGAGACACCCATTTTGAATTTCGCGGGACCTGTCATCCCGTGATAGCGGTCGCACATTTTTTTACCGAGAGTCATTGAGTCGCCGACCCCGAATCTGCAGAACTCGGTTCCGACACATGATTTTGCGGCGCGGAATGTCTTTGTGTATGCATAACCGCATTCACATCCAATTTTCTTCCATACAGCGTCGAGATCGCCTTTTTTCACAGAATACAGTCCGATTCTGTCGGCGCCTGTAATCTTGACTGTGAGATTATATTCTTTTGCGACATTCGCAATCTTTGCCAGGCAGTCGGGATCTGCAACTCCACCATGGATTCGGGGTATGATGCTGAACGTGCCGTCTTTCTGTATGTTTCCGTGGTAGCGGTCATTTGCGGGTCTTGAATCATTTTCGATGTCATAAGCGCCTTTCCATATGTAATTCAACAAGTAGTCAACCCCCATTCGGGTTTTTGGATCATCGGCAGCCTTATCGCCAAACGAGAGAAGAACTGAAGAAACTGAGCGGCAGCCGTTTTTGATTATATATTCATTCAGCTCTTCGCGGTTAAGGGGAATCCCCGGAACATAATATCTTTCGGCGGGATCGTCCTTAAGCTCGCCGATTTCAGATATCAGCAGCGCCTTAAGTTTGCCCTTGCAGTTTCCGCAACCTGTTCCGGCGCGTGTGGATCCCATGATCTTGGAGACTGTATCCGCACCGTTTTTAATGGATCTCCGTATTTTTCCGGCGTTAACACCGTTGCAGTCGCAGACTGGAGCGTCATCGGGCCAGGATGATGCATCCATGATTGCTTCGGATGAAGACGCTCCGGGAAAGAGGATGTCGGCCCTGCGTGAAGGAATCGGAAGTTTTGCCGTATAGGACAAGGATATGCCGTCGGCGTTTAAATCTTCCCCAATAAGATTTGCACCTATGATTTTATTGTCGCGGATAATAAGCTTCTTGTAGATCATGGAATTCTTGTCTTCGAAAACGGCGATTTCATCGCCAACATGTTCATTGAATTTACCCATTGTTATGACAGGGAAATCACTTTTAAGTTTTGTCGGCGGTATTTCCGAGCCTGCATAGAAGATATCGCCTCCGAGCAGAATTGAGGCGAGCATGCGCGCCTGATCCCAGACGGGAGCGACGAGGCCGTAAACACGCCCGCGGTGTTCGCAACATTCTCCTATTGCGTAAACATTATCGTCCGATGTCTTCAGCGTATCATCAACCATTATACCGCGGTTGACCCTCAATCCGGATTCGGACGCAAGCTTGGTATTCGGTTTTATGCCGCAGTTGAAGAAGACGGCATCAACAGGGATCTCCATCCCGTTTTTCAATACGGCCTTTTTTACGCCGGTTTCGTCGCCAATCAATTCCGCAACAGGATTCTCCATGAAAAACTGCAGCCCTTTCTCCTCCATCTTCCGCTGCAGATAAAATGCCGCATCTTTACAGAGCTGGAATTCCATCAATGTGTCAACAAGATGCGCAATCATGATGCGCTTCCCCATTTTCTTCAGTCCGAGGGCAAGTTCAAGCCCGAGCAGCCCTCCGCCGACAACAAGCACCTCCGTCCTGTTTTCAAGATACCGCTTTGCCCTGACGACATCGTTTATTGTGCGGATGGTCATTACGCCGGGAAGATTCGTTCCGTCAACTTTTGGAATAAACGGATTTGATCCGGTCGCGAGGACAAGCGTATCATAAGAAATTGCAGATTTATTTTCCAGCGATATCTTCTTCTTTTCACGGTCTACCGCCGTCGCCTTTACGCCAAGTATCGCGTTTACGCCGTTGTCTTTGAAATATTCCGGACTCTGGATGAAAACATCGTCCACCGAATCGGAATAAAGCATGTTCACAAGCTTGATTCTGTTGTAGTTCCCGTGCGCTTCATCTCCAATCACTGTGATGTCAAATTTTTCACGGTCGCGACTTACAATCTCCTCGATAAATTTTCCCGAAGCCATTCCGCATCCGACAACAACAAGTTTTTTCTTTTTAATCATAATCAGATGTGAATCCCCCCAGGGGAAAATGGCCGGACGGCTGTCTGCAAGGAGAAACCCCTGCAACCAACCATCCGGCCAGAATTTAGTTTTATTTCTTCAATATGGCCTTCAAGTCGGCTTCGGCTGTTGTGACAGGCATGATGTTGAAGTTATCCACGAGCACTTTCAACACGTTCGGGGTCACAAAAGCGGGCAGGCTGGGTCCGAGCCTGATGTTCTTGATTCCCAGGCTGAGAAGTGTCAGCAGAATAACAACCGCCTTCTGTTCGTACCATGAAATAATCATTGAGAGAGGCAATTCATTGACTCCACAATTGAACGCCTTCGAGAGTGCCACGGCGATCTGAATGGCGGAATACGCATCGTTGCACTGTCCGACATCCAGAAGTCTTGGGATTCCGCCGATCTCGCCGAATTCCAGTTTGTTGAAGCGGTATTTTCCGCAGGCAAGCGTCAAAATTACACAGTCTTTCGGAACCTGTACCGCAAAATCGGTGTAATAGTTTCTTCCGGGCTTTGCTCCGTCGCATCCGCCGATCAGGAAGAAATGCTTTATGGCGCCGGCCTTGACTGCATCGATTACAGTTCCGGCGACGCTCATTACCGCATTGTGTCCGAATCCGACCATAATGGTCTTCTCGGCTTCATCAGATTTGAATCCTTCGGCTGCAAGGGCTTCTTTTATGACAGGAGCGAAGTCATTGTTTGTCACATGAGTCACTCCCGGCCAGGCTACGAGTCCGGTCGTGAATATCCTCCTGATGTATCCGTCGGCAGGCTTCTGGATGCAGTTCGTGGTCATCAGTATGGAGCCGGGGAATTCACTGAATTCCTTCTTCTGATCCTGCCATGCACCACCATAGTTTCCGACAAGGTGCTTATATTTCTTGAGTCCGGGATAGGCATGGCATGGAAGCATTTCACCGTGAGTATAAATATTTATGCCTTTTCCCTCTGTCTGTTTGAGAAGGGCGTCAAGATCCTTAAGATCGTGACCCGATACGAGGATTGCCTTTCCTTTGACTGGCGTAATTCTTACTTTTGTAGGGACGGGATGTCCGTAAGTGCCGGTATTTGCCTCGTCGAGAAGTTCCATCACCCTGAAGTTGACCTTACCGCATTCCAAGCTCATTTCAGTGAGTTTTCCGGCATCGGCCGGGTTATCGGCAAGATAACTGAGCGCCTTATGGAAAAAGGCGTATACCGTCGGATCCTCCTTGCCGAGAATCTGTGCGTGATCGGCATAAGCTGCCATCCCTTTCAATCCGAGAATAAGCAGGTATTGAAGGCCGGCAACATCATCCCCGTTTTTCTTTTTATTCTCCTCAACGCCCACGCCAATCGCCTGTTTTACCATTTCGCTACGTGTTTCGGCGAACTTGAAAACCGCCGGACCACTTATGCTATCCTGTGATTTACCTTGGGATTTGCAGGCTTCTTCATAAAGTTTTCTGGCTTTTTCACGAATTCCCACACCCCTGGTTATTATTTCGGCTATTTTGGCAGGATCAAAGTTCACGTTCGTGACAGTGGTGAAAAGGGCTTCAAGCATATAGATGTTAATTTGCCTGTCCGTTTTCCCAAGTTCCGAAGCTCTGTGGGCATACTGGGAAATACCTTTGGTCAGATAAACCAGCAGATCCTGCAGATCCGAGGTTTCCGGATTTTTCCCGCAAACTCCAACTGACGCGTTGCATCCCGTTCCTTTTGCCGTCTGTTCGCATTGATAGCAGAACATGATTCTCTCCTTATTTTAAGTTAAACTACTTCCTGTCATTATTTCTTAATCATTGTTAAAAGCATCTTGAATTTTTTCACGGCCCTTACCGCATGTGGCACATTTGCCGGCATTATTATAATCTGTCCTGACGGCACTTTTACGGGGTTGCCTCCGATTGTGAATTCCCCGTTTCCGTCAATTACCTGGACAATAGCGTCAAATGGGGCCGAATGTTCGCTAAGACCCTGCCCCTTGTCAAAAGCGAAGACCGTCAATGTTCCGGCTTTGCTTTCGGCAATTGTCCGGCTGACTATTGAATTACTTGAGTATTCAATTAGTTTTTTCAACTCAAAGGATTTCGATGTTTCCAGCAGTTTTCTTGAATTTTTCATAGTCTGACAATTCTCCTCCGTAAGCAGGTTGGAAGGCCTGTTTTGCTTTTTATTTATCATCCAATATTTCGCCGCGAATGCTGACAACAACCGTAGAAAAAGGGATTTTTTTCCCAGAATCCCGAAAGGCTCTCTGGGCAATCATTGCAATTCCTCCGCAGCATGGGACTTCCATTCTTGCGACGGTTATGCTTTTGATGTTGTTTTCCTTGAAAATTGTTGTCAGTTTTTCAAGATATGGGGCGGTATCATCCAGCTTTGGACATGCAATCAGAAGTTTTTTCCCTTTTAGAAGTTCCGAATGGAAATTTGCGAAAGCAAAAGGAACACAATCGGCGCAAATCAGCAGATCCGCATTGTCCCAGTATGTCGCAACGGGGGGGACAAGATGCATCTGAACAGGCCATTGGGAGAGTTCGGAATCAAGTTTTTTGGCTGGTCTGGAAGAATGTTTGTCCTTGTTGGTGAAAGACATGGCCGCCATGCCCGGACAGCCGGAATGCTGATGTTTTTCCTCTTTAGGTTTTCCGGCAAGATTCTCAAGATGTTTATGTACCGCCTTCTCATCAAAGGCGGAAGCATCTCTTTCCTCAATTGTTATCGCGCCTTGGGGGCATTCGCCGAGACATGCACCCAGTCCGTCACAGTATATGTCGCTTACAAGCTTTGCCTTTCCGTTGACAAGCTGGATTGCGCCTTCGGCGCAGGCGGTTACACAAAGCCCGCATCCATTACATTTGCCCTCATCTATATTTACAATATTTCTTTTCACAATAAATTTTTCCTCCATGAGAATTTATAGCAGATCCGCCACCGTGGTATTCGTGAAGTAATCAAAGACATCCTTGTTTATTCTTTCACTCAGTTTGCCAAGAACACATTTATTGGACTTGCATACACTTTTCCCAAGCAGGCAACTCTGATAATTGAAACGCCCTTCAATTGCCTCATAGACCTCCATCAGCTTTATTTCTGACGGATTTTTCGCGAGTTTAAATCCCCCGTCTGGACCTCTGAGAGATTTTACAATTCCCATTTTCCCAAGTCTTTGCAACACTTTTGAAAGATGGTCACAGGACACATTCAGCTCTTTCGATATTTCCCTTGCCGACACCATTCTGCCTTTTTCCCTTGCGAAAATCACAGATGAATGCAAAGCCAGTGAAGAAGCTTCGGTAATTTTTAAAATACTGCCCATGTCCCCCTCCTTAATTAGTTAACAGGTACAAGTATGCCTGTATAAAAAATAATTACAATAGCGAAAATGGAAAATTTTGATTTATTTTAGAGGTTTTCTACAGAAGAGAATCTTTTACTTCTTCGATGTCGTCCTCATCATATTCATTCTCTTTGTTTTCGTCAGTGATGAAGTCTTTCCATTTTCCACCCTGATTGTCTTCCTTGACAAGTATCTCTATTTTCTTTTCGAGTTCTTTGAGTTTTTTCTCACAGATTGCGGAGAGCTGCGCCCCTTCCTCGAAATATTTCATCATTTCATCAAGGGGAAGTTTCCCGCTTTCCATTTTTGAAACAACAGTTTCCAGACGTTCAAGAGCCTTTTCGAATGGAATGGCCTCAAGTTCCTTCTGATTATTTTCTTTTTTCATGGATGATTTGTTTTTTGATAATGTTTATATTCTGTGATAATATAAGTCCTTTTAAAATTAAATCCATTATGGAATATCAAGGGGAAATCTTAATGACCATTTATTTTCTTGCAATAATTGCCTGCCTGCCACTGCTATTCGGATGCGGTAAAAAAGAGGCGGTTAATGCTTCCCCCGCAAAAGACAATACCGTTTCATATTCAAAAAAGAAGCTTTATGTGACAAAGCCAGTTGTTCAGGCTGAAAAATCCGAGTTCCCGAAAGAAACGAAGCAAAGCACCGACGATTCAGATTTTGTAAAACCCGTGTTCCAGCTTAAAAACTGGGATAAGGACGTAAAAAAACCGGAGGTTGCCGATGATTCTTCAAATCTGACAAGGGGGGAAAAAGATCCCGATGAAAAAGATACGGTTGATGGTTCGGAGATCACACTGAAAACACCGTCGGAATGTCTTGCCGGAAAACTGCCTCCTGATAATGAAAAAATCACGTGGACACCGAAATGGTCTTTTGAGGGTGCGGGCGGAGTCAGGCTGCCAGGTTTCTGTCTTTCCCAGGATAAAAGCATTCTTGCCATAATTGAGACTACGGGAACGCAGGAGGGGCCGAACGGCAGCAGGATAATCCTTTTCAATACATATAATTGGCAGATTCAGCGAATTCATGAGTTTCCTGAAAATAAAATAACCAGGATGTGTTTTATCAATGAAAGAAACAGAATAGCGTTATGGTCTGAAAAACAGAATTCCATCAAGAAGCCTTATGAGCTTATTGTTACCGGAATTGACAAAGGGGGGGTTAAATCCTCTTCGCATGAAATTAAGACCGAAATAACCGATATTCTTTCGGTCAACGACCATATTTTAGTGAAAATCCTGGCAGACGCCCCTGAAAATATTTACTGTTTTGATTCGGATGACATATCAAAGCCCGCCAAAAGACTCAATTCTTCTAATTCGGGAGGCGTTTTTGCCATATCGCCGGATAAGGCGCAGTTTGCCCTTGCCGGGAATAAAAATATTGAAATATTTGAATCTGCCGGACTCCATTTGATTAAAAAAATAGAGGTTGATGTCAATTACATGCCGGAAAATGCCGTTTTTGCCGGTAAAAATGACCGGATTGCGATATCGGCCTACAATAAACCCGCATTCTTTTTTAAAGACACCCTTAAAAAACAATTCTGCGACATTTCGGGACACACCCTGAATTACAATGGCGAGGACAAAGTCCTTTTCATGGAAAAATATCTTAACAACCAGATCTCGATTTTTGAAGTGCCGGATTTAACGGAAGTGGCGGATTTCATACCTGCAAATGTCAACCCCAAGACAAATGGCTATTCTATTTTCACTGATTATCTGAAACATCAGAACAGATATCTAGTAATAGACAGCTACGGGAATCTCTGCCTTTATGCCAAATATTTAAAATCAAAAAAATGGAAAAAGAAAATAATTCTCGGCGCAAAAAAATAACTTTTTTAAGGGATGCCAATGACAAGTAAAAAAACACCGTCGGATCCGGAAAAACAGGCTCGGATGCTAAAAAAACTGACGGATGATGCGGCGAACCGGAGAAACAGCTATCGTGAACGGGCGCTCAGGCTTTTCCCTCATATATGCGGACGCTGCGGGCGTGAATTTTCAGGGAATAAACTCAGTCAGCTTACAGTCCATCATAAGGATCTCAACTATAAAAACAATCCGCCCGACGGCAGCAACTGGGAACTTCTGTGCATATACTGTCACGACAATGAACACGAGGTCAGAACCGAGAGTTATTTTGCGGGTGGAAGACCCGGAGATGAACCGCCATCCTCAGTCTTCACCCCTTTTGCAGGTTTGGATGAACTCATCAATCTGCCGGGAGACGATTTGGCTTCGGAAGAAAGAACGGCTGACCGGGAAAAGGAATAATTTAACAGACAGGGGGGAATATGAAATTTTCTACGAGCGTGCTGTTTTTTACCGCAGTATTGGCATTACTGTCCGGATGCGCTTCTTTTGACGAGGACAAATACGAGTATCAACCCCTGCCTGCTGTTCTTGAAAACCCGATTTCCAACACTTGTTATGTAATGCCAGTGATTGATGAAAGACCGCTTGGACAGAGAGTGCCCCCGGTTGATATCAACGGAGATCCTCTTGTAATTCTTGTTCCACTCTGGCTGTATTCCAAATCCGAAATCAACCCACTGTCAAAATATAATTATTTCCGCCGGGATCTCCAGGATACGATACAGGAGCTTGTCTCAAAAGACCTTCGGTTTTCTGGAATTTTCCGTGAGGTCAATACGGTGAGTTTTGATGAAAATCCGGGAAAGCCGGGTTCTGGCTGCACCCTGAGGGTGTCGATCATCAATTGCGCATGGAACAGATATCTTACGACATATGGACTTGCATATCCGGGTGTCTTTCTTTGGATGTTCGGCCTCCCGGTTTCATATGGAAGCGTATCCATGGAAATAGAAGCCCGGCTTGTCGAGGCGGGAACGGCTACAGTGATTGCAAAAGGGAAATTCAAGGCTGAAACATCCTGCACTGAATATGTTTATGATCAGGTTGACTACATGCCGCCCAAGGCGGAATTCAAACTTACTGAAATTTTTCCGCAGATAAGCACACAGTTGAGAGATTTTATTGTGAACAGCCTCCGGAAAGATTAAAGGATAACGGTGGGGGAAATTTGGAGCCAGCTCTCGGATTTGAACCGAGGACCGACGGTTTACAAAACCGTTGCTCTGCCACTGAGCTAAGCTGGCCTATATATTTAACATCAAGAAGTTACAATCTATTTTCGCCTAAATACTGCTACCAACTTGCTACTATGCGATTTACAGTGTAGATTGAAGCAGGATATAAAAACTAACGAATACCTACCATACATGATGCCTTTATGATTTACAAGAGGAAAAATTCAAAATTCTGGTATGTCATACAACCGATAAAAAACGAAAAAGGTCAATGGACAAAGCGCTGGATAAGTACTGGAACGGAGAATATTGAAAAAGCAAAGGAATTTGAATATTCACTTCTTAAGGGTGTTAAAGACGTAATCAAGAAGATCTCTGAAAAAAAGCGTGTCGAGAAATTCATCAAGGATGTGGCGGAACAGGTTACCGGACAGGTCATTGCAGAATCGGGAATTTCCGTGGATAACGTCTGGAACATATATCTGAAAACACCCAGTCAGAAGGCAAGAACTGAAAGAACCCTTGATTCAAAGAAAATTATCTGGAACAGGTTCAAATCCTGGCTGAATCAAAAGCATAATGAATGCGAAAAGATCAATGATGTAAGCCGTGAAATAGCTTACGAGTATATGACGACCGAGGTTCAGGGCAAATCGTCCGTAACCTATAACAATACAAGATTTTCCCTGTCGAGCATATGGAAAGAGCTGTTGATTTCTGCGGATATCAAGGAGAACGTCTGGAAATTCGTTCCCTCTCCGAATTGCCGGGAGAAGAATTAGTTGTGGTTTTACGGATAATGGCGTATTTAAATAATTCTAACATGAAACATCTAACTAAAGAGAGGGAATTGCAATGGCAGTTAAAAAGAAAGCGAGCAATGCGGAAATTCTGAAACAGGTATTATATGAAATGCTCACGTTGGCGCATTCAGTTGAATTTCTGACGAAAAACAGATGGATTAAAGGTCAGAGCCTTATTGATTCCAGCGAAGTGATAAAAACAGCTTCAGTAATCAAAATGAGGCTTCTGTATGATTTCCTTTATTCGCAAAAACCGGTCAAAAAGACGGAAGCCGTTGAAAAAGGGGAAATTTGCAAAGACGATTATACAGCTCAAAATGACTTCAATATAACAGTTCCGAAACCAAATCTGGTCGGATGCGATGCAAAAGGGATGTTCACCAGGCAATCGGTAAATAAATATATTGTCCATTTGACAGAGGAAAGAATAACAAAACCAAAAGAAATACCATTGCCAAAATTCAACGGGGGTTCAGATTCAATCATCAAGAATTCCGCTTTAATCCTGGCCAGTGCGGAAAAATTCATTGACAGCCTCGCAAAAGGTAATTTCCTGAACCTGAACCAGGAAGGAGAATATTATCTGGAGGATTTCAAAAAAACTGTCATAAGGTTGAAAGAAAATCCCATATTCAATCAAACCTATAAATGACGGCAAACTAAATACATGTTGGCGGGGGAATTGCTTTTTATGGCAGGTCTTTTGAAAGCAAACTTGTAATTTAAATATTGTTTTGCTATTTTTGGGGACTGAATTTTAGGAGACTTAAAACAGTCATGGCGAAAAGCAGCGAATATACTCTTGAGCTTCTTGTTGAATCTGGAATGCTCTCCCAGGAGCAGATTGACCAGGGTTGGCAGAAAGTGGCTGATTCCGGAGGAAAACTTGACATCCTTGACGCTCTCAAGGAAATGAAGTTTGTTGACGAGAAAGAGCTTCTCTCGATACTTGCACAGCAATACGGTCTTGAGACCATCGACCTCAATGAATATCAGATTTCCCCCGAAGTTATCGAGTCGATGACTGCTGAAATTGTCAAGGAATACAAAGTAATTCCCGTGATGAAGCATGAGAATACGATAACCGTTGCAATAAGCGATCCTTCTGATATCGAAACCATTGACGCACTCAGGTTCAGGCTCAAATGCGACATAGAGGCTGTAGTTGCCTCGAAAGAAGAAATAACAAAACTTACGAGTCACTATTACGGGACGGTCGGCGAAAGTGTTGATTCGTTCCTCCAGGGGATGGAGGGGGGGGATATTGAATCCCAAATTGGAGGAGTCACAAGCGGCGAGGATGTGGTTGACGACGAGGCTCCCATCATCAAACTCGTGTCCTTAATTATCATTGAGGCGTTTAGAAAGAGGGCCAGCGATATTCACCTTGAGCCGTTTGAGAAACGCTACAGGATCCGATACAGGATTGACGGAGCCCTCCGTGAAATGGAAAGCCCCCCTAAATATCTCCAGCCCAACATTACAAGCCGTCTGAAAATCATGTCCAGACTCGACATCTCTGAAAAGCGCGTGCCTCAGGACGGACGTATTCAGCTCAAGGTCGAGGGAAAGGATATTGACTTGCGCGTATCGACAATTCCAACAACCCACGGTGAAAGCATTGTCATGCGAATCCTCGACAAATCAAGCATCCAGCTTGATATTCCAAAACTGGGATTCTACAGCGACGATGCAGAACTTGTAAATAAAATCCTTGCCATGCCCGACGGAATATTCCTTGTCACGGGACCCACAGGTTCCGGAAAAACGACATCTCTTTACGCATTTCTGAATACAATCAACACGCCTAACCGGAAAATCATAACCGTGGAAGATCCCGTGGAATATCAATTGTCGGGAATCAACCAGGTTCAGGTGAATCCCATAATAAAGTTCACATTTGCCGCAGCTCTGCGCGCCATGCTGCGACAGGCGCCAAACATAATAATGGTCGGTGAAATCCGAGACCTTGAAACCGCCGAAGTTGCAGTCAACGCCTCTCTTACCGGACACCTTGTGTTCAGCACTCTTCATACAAATGATGCTCCGGGTGCGGTCACCCGTCTCATTGATATGGGGGTCAAACCCTTCCTTGTCGCCTCATCGGTCAGGGCAATCATGGCACAGCGTCTTGTCAGGAGAAACTGCAAAAACTGTGCCGCCCCGTATATGCCGGATACTGAAGAACTGCAGGTGATGGGGCTCACGGAGGAATTTGTCAAAAGTTCGACCCTGATGAAAGGGAGGGGATGCAATGAATGCGGTGGAAGCGGATACAAGGGAAGGGTGGGCATATACGAAATATTCATGCTCAACGAGGAAATCCAGAACCTTATTTATAAAAAGGTTTCTTCGAGTGTGATTCGGGAGGCGGCAAGAAAGCTGGGGATGAGGACTCTTCGTGAGGACGGTCTCCGCAAGGCTGCGGCTGGTACAACAACATTGGCCGAAGTTCTTGCAAATACTGTTATTGATGAAGCGTCCGATCATTAATTTAACCGGGGATTATCATGCTTGATTCTGAAAGCGAGTCGTTGAAAGGCATACTTTTGTCAGAGGAAATATGTTCTGAGACCCAACTTCTTGAAATAGAAGAGGAATACCGCAGGACTGGGAAGCGTTTTGCAGATCTTCTGATAGATTTCGGAATCATCAGCGAAGAGAACCTTCTCCAGCTGATGGCTACCAATCTTGGTACGGATGTCGTTGATCTTGCAGGCGTGGAAATTCCCAAAGAGACAATTGACATGGTTGATTCACAGACCATAAGGATGTACGGGGTCATTCCTCTTTCATTTGATGGAACCGTCATTACCGTGGCGTCAAGGAATCCGCTGAACTATCAGATTGCCGATGAGTTGAGATTCATCTTGGACAAGGAAATAAAAGTTGTAGTTGCAAGGGAAAAGCAGATTGACGGTGCGATAGAAAAATATTATCCGGTGGAATCCGAAACCATGCACGACATGCTTGCATCCCTGGAGGTTGATCTCGAAGAGGTGACTACGAAAAACCTGGATGTCCTGAAGGATGAGGAAATTGAAAACATGGCCAACGGTGCGCCAATCGTCAGATTTGTCGATGTTGTCATGTACCAGGCCATCAAGGCGAAGGCGAGCGACGTTCATTTTGAACCGTTTGAAAAGGAATTCAAAATCAGATATCGCGTGGACGGAGCCCTTTATGAAATGTCCCCGCCGCCTAAAAATCTTGCAGTTCCGGTCATAAGCCGCGTAAAAATCATGAGCGGGCTGAATATTTCCGAACGCCGGCGTCCGCAGGACGGACGTATTCAGTTGAAAATAGGGGGACGTCCGGTTGATCTGCGCGTTTCAAGCCTTCCAACCTCGCATGGCGAATCGGTTGTTCTCCGTGTCCTTGACAGATCTGTCGTCAATCTGGACCTGGATGTCCTTGGAATAGGCGGAGATGTCCTTAAACAAATACGCAGCATCATCCATATGCCCAATGGAATATTTGTCGTTACCGGACCCACCGGTTCCGGAAAAACAACAACACTTTATTCCGCAGTCAAGGAGGTAAACAGTCCGGAAGACAAGCTTCTGACAGCCGAAGATCCGGTCGAATATGATCTTGACGGCGTCATCCAGCTTCCCATACATGATGCCATAGGAATGACCTTTGGACGGGCTCTCCGCGCATTCCTCCGGCAGGATCCCGATATTATAATGATCGGGGAAATCAGGGATCTCGATACCGCCCAGATGGCCATTCAGGCGTCGCTGACAGGACATTTTGTGTTCAGCACCCTTCATACGAATGATGCATCAGGGGCGGTCACACGACTCATAGACATGGGTGTTGAACCCTTCCTCATTACTTCATCACTTATAGGTGTTCTCGGACAGCGGCTCATAAGAAAAGCCTGTCCCAACTGCAAGACGGGATTTGTGCCGACCGATGATGATCTGACCCTGCTTGAACTGACCCGTGAAGAAGTCGGAGACAAGAAATTTTATTACGGAAAAGGCTGCCAGAACTGCAACCAGAGCGGATATAAGGGAAGAAAATCAATAAGCGAACTTCTTGTCATGAGTCCGCAAATACGTGAACTGGTCACCCAGAAGGCTCCCACAATAGTAATCAAGGCGAAAGCCAGGGAACTGGGAATGAGAACCATGAGGGAAGACGGCATCAGATCCATTCTTGACGGAGAGACAACCATGGAGGAAGTTCTCAAATATACGTAATTTAAAGACCAGTGTCTAATCTCGGCAAATAAAATTTAAAACGAAACCGATATGGGTGATATTTATGGATCTTGAGATGGGTGAACTTCTACAGCTTGTTGTAGACGAGGGTGTCAGTGATTTGCATATTGAAGTCGGAGCTCCCCCAATGCTTCGTCTGCACGGTTCCCTGACTCCGGTAGATGCGCCGGTATTGGGGGCTGAAGACACTGAAAGGCTGGTTAAGGCCGTTGCCTCCGAAGCCCATCAGCAGAAAATAAAGCAGGACGGCGGTGTTGACTTCGGTTTTGCATTCAGCGACAGGGCCAGGTTCCGTGTCAGCTGCTTTAAGCAGAAAGGTTATTATGGGATGGTTCTCCGCCAGATTCCGAACAGGCTTCTTACTCTTGATCAGATCGGGCTTCCCCCTTCAATTAAAGATATTCTTTTCAGACCCCGCGGTCTTGTGCTTGTAACCGGCCCCACCGGAAGCGGGAAAAGCACAACTCTGGCGTCCATGATGAATATTGTAAACGAGGAACGGGACTGTCATATCATCACGGTCGAGGATCCAATTGAATTTTATCACAGCCACAAAAAAAGCGTCGTAATCCAGCGTGAGGTGGGAGTTGACGTCCCTTCATTTTCCGAGGCGCTGAGAAGAGCCCTGCGTCAGGATCCCGATGTCATCCTCGTCGGTGAAATGCGAGACCTTGAAACCATGGAAGCCGCTGTGACGGCGGCTGAAACGGGACACTTGGTTTTCGCAACGCTTCACACAACCGGTGCCGCCCGTACTGTTGACCGGATTGTTGACGCATTCCCGAGCGACCAGCAGGAACAGATCAGAACACAGCTCGCCTCTTCCCTTATTGCCGTCATTTCACAGGTTCTCCTGCCGAGAATAGACAAGCCGGGACGCGTAGCGGGATTTGAAATTATGATTTCCACTCCCGGAATCCAGTCCCTGATCCGTGAAAACAAGACCTTCAGGATAACATCCGATATCCAGACCGGCGCAAAATACGGGATGAACACCCTTGACTCACATCTTCTTGAATTATACGAAAGCCGCATTATATCTTATGGTGAGATGATTACTAAAGCTCAGGACGCTCAGGGCATCCTTCAGAAGCTTGAAGGTGCGAGCAAGAGAAAATAGATAATGTTGTTTAAATAAAGGAAGGAGGTTGTTTCATGCCTGTTTTTCAATATACGGCGATGGATTCCTCTGGTAAAGAGAAAAAAGGCAGGATGGAGGCGGCCAGCGAGCAGGCCATAAACGCAGCACTTAAGGAACAGGGAATGTTCCCCACCTCCATCAAAGAGGACAAGACTGCTTCGGGTGCTAAAAAAAGTGCAAAACCGGCTTCAGGAGGAGGAGCCCAGCCCAAAAAGTCTCTTATGAACCTGAATCTCTCCCTTGGGGCTCCAAAGGTGAAAACCAAGGATCTGACGATTATCACGCGGCAGATAGCCATTCTTCTCGATGCCGGTCTTCCCCTTGTCCGTTCTCTCAGAACACTTGAGAAACAGGCGAAAAACCCCGCCGTTAAAAAAGTTATGAAAGAGGCGGCGGATTCCGTCGAAGGAGGCTCGACTTTCTCCGAGGCCCTTTCCCAGCACCCTAAAACTTTCGACAAACTGTATCTCAACATGATACGTGCCGGTGAAGCCGCAGGTGCCATGGAAGTCATTCTTGACCGTCTTGCGAAATTCATGGAAAAGGCTGCGAGACTCGCAGGTAAAATCAAGTCTGCGATGATTTATCCTACGGTCGTTCTGACAATCGCATTGATGATTACTTCGGGACTGATGGTCTTCATTGTTCCAAAGTTTGAAAAGATATTTTCCGAACTTCTCGGAGGCACGGCGCTTCCGCCGCTTACCAGGTTCGTTATCGGAATCAGCAACGTAATGCAGAAACATTTTGTTGAGACGGCCATTGTCATGGGAGTTTTCTGGGTCATATATACTATTGTCGGCAAGACAAAGAAGGGGAGGTATGGGATAGACTGGGTGAAATACAGGGCTCCTCTTTTTGGGCCGATAATCTCTAAATCATCCATCGCCCGTTTTTCAAGAACTCTTGGAACCCTCATGAGTTCCGGTGTCCCCCTTCTTCAGGCGCTTCAGATTGTAAGGGACACCTCGGGTAATGAAGTGGTCGCTTCCGGCATTCAGAAAGTACATGACGCTGTAAAAGAAGGTGAAGGCGTGGCGCCGCCGCTGGCGGCAACTAAAATCTTTCCTGACATGGTCATAAGCATGATCGAAGTCGGCGAGGAAACGGGTAAACTTCCGGACATGCTTGAGAAAATAGCTGAAACCTATGACGAGGAAGTGGATAACGCCGTTGATGTTCTCACATCCATGATCGAACCTCTGATGATTATCTTCCTGGCTGTTGTCGTGGGTACGATCGTCATAGCTCTGTTCATGCCGCTGATTGCAATTATCAACCAGCTTGGCGGATGATTCACCGGGGCGAATAATAACGGTAAAACCCGGAGTTTCATGGTCAAAAATAATTTCTACGCTGTTATAATGGCGGGGGGGAAAGGGGAAAGGTTCTGGCCTCAGAGCCGTTCCTCCAACCCCAAACCGCTGTTGCGTCTTGTCGGAGATTTAACGCTAATCGAGCAGACCGTGGAAAGACTCAAGTCTGTCGCACTGCCGGAAAACATATTCATAATCACAAACTGCGATTATGTCCCCCCGATGAAATCGCTTCTGCCGGATATCCCCCGGGAAAACATCATTGGAGAACCGACCGGAAAGGACACTGCCCCATGCATTGCAATGGCTGCTGCTGTTGTTTCGGCAAGATCAGCCTTGAAAAATCCCGTGATGGGGATTTTCCCGGCAGACCATGTCATAAAAGATGTTGAAGCTTTCGCAAGAATAATAGATGACAGCGCCGATCTTGCCGAAAAGGGGGGGATAGTGACAATAGGAGTCACTCCCACGTATCCGAGTACCGGCTATGGATATATTCACTGCGGAAACAATATTCCAACCAACTCAGAGACACGATTCTACAACGGACTGGGATTCAAGGAGAAACCCGATCCCGAAACGGCCCGGAAATTCCTTGCAGACGGCTCCTATAAATGGAATGCGGGAATGTTCATATGGTCTGTATCCACAATCATGGACGCCTTTAAAAAATTTGCACCTGAACTTGAAGCTGCCGCCGAAGGCATTAAAAAATCCGTTAAAACCGGAAAATTCATCGAAACGGTTGAAGGGGAATATTCAAAACTCAAAAGAAATTCAATTGATTACGCCGTGATGGAGAAGATCACAAATCTTGTTGTCGCCGAATGTTCATTCTCCTGGGATGATGTCGGAAGCTGGACGGCTTTGAAAAACCAGATACGTCCGTCCGAAAACAATAACATTGTTCGCGGACTTCATTCCGGATTAAACACCAGGGACTGTATAATTGTCGGAGACAATAATCACCTCATCAGCACAATTGATGTTGACGATATTATCATAGTGCACACAGATGACGCCACCCTTGTCTGCAAAACAAAATCCGCCCAGAGATTAAAGGAACTCCTGAAGCAGATGTCTTCCGACCCCAAATTCTCCAAGTACCTGTGATTCCGGTTATTTCATTCCGGCGCACTTTCTCTTGAATTCGACCAGAAGCGAGCGGAGTGTTTCAGTTTTCACATCGTTCACAATATCTTCCTACAGACGCCTGTGCTATATTTTAAAATCAAATTCCCTCAGCACCGGAACATTCGTGTTCATAAGCTCCAGGATATTATTAGCCCCTTCCGTATTTATTTCAATCTTTTTGACTCCGGTTTCCCCATTGATAATTTTTATTTTCAAAGATTGTTCCCTGAGGATATATTCGATAAACCAGTCCGTCGTCATATTCCCCTTTTTCTCAAAACGGCAAGTTATATTCCCCTTTTTAAAGATTTTCCCGTTTTCACCTGAAATAAAACTTATCCCGCACCCTTCATTTTCAGCTGTTTCAACAGTCTTCTTCGAAAACCAGCTCTGTTTATATTTTTCAGGCATCACCAGCTGTGAAACACGTATTCCCGACAAAACATATCTGGATCCGCCGCAGAAATCTTTGCGAGATTCGCAGATCAGCAGCGTATCCACCACATCCACTCCCTTCCTGTAAAGCAGATTCATAAGCGGCCTTGCAGCCTGTTTTGACCCGGCATTGACAATAAACGCCCCGCTGTCTCCGGGAGGGCATACGGCTATCACGGGTTCCTGGCTTTCTCCGCCGCAAATAATATAAACTGAACCCGAACTGAAAGTGTTGTTCCAGTACCAGAATCCGATGACCGCGATAACTACCGCAGCCGATATGATGAAAGTCCTTTTCCTTTCCGATATGACCACAAGAATTACGGCGATGTAAAATATCACAAGAATCCATAGGGGAGGTTTTAGGAGATATTCATTTCCAAAAGATGCACCCGCCTCGCTTACATTCCGGATTATGTCCAGAGACCATTCGCTGACAAAATTTGCGAGATTCGCAACCGGACACAACGGGAAAAATGCGATTTTCGCGATGACAGCCCCGAAAAACAGGGAGACAAAGGGGATTATCGCAAAATTAGTCAGTATTGACGATGATGAGAAAAGTCCCTGGTAAACAAGACAAAGCCCCATTCCGGAAAGCCAGGCGACAAGACTTGTTATAAAGGAGCGTAGAATATTAACCGTCAATTTGTTTTTTATCAGATTAACAGAAAATCTTTGCTGTGCCGGAATCCATTTAACCGTTTCCAGAGCTGAAGAGACCAGTTTCTCAGAGCTGTTCCATGAAAGCACCAGGAATCCGGCGACAATAAACGAAAACTGGAATCCCACGTCAAGCATTGCAAAAGGATTGAATAAAAGTATTATCGCCGCCGCAACGAAAACCGAATTCAGGGAGGATGAGGGATAAAGAAACGCCCTTTGAATACACCAAACGCTTATCATCAGGAACGATCTTACAGCCGGCGGAGACATGCCCGTCGTGAAAACATAGACGAATATTATCGCGGGAATTATAAGGTGTCTTGCCCTGAACGGGAGCCATCTGAATATCCAGAAAAGCATCACGGCCATTATCCCGACATGGAGCCCGCTTATTGAAAAAACATGTATCGTCCCGCTTTTAAGGAAATTCCTTCGGTCTTCAACGCTCAAACCCTGTCTGCATCCGAAAATAATTGCAGCCGCTATCTTCTTGTTTTCCACGTCCTTCATTCCGGAAACAGTCTTATTCATCAGGAAATCCCTGATTGACATAATATTGTGATATATGCTGCAATTGCCGCATTTCCGCATGATTTCACAGTCTTCAGCGTCAAATACCCTTCTCATCCCGTTTGCCAGCAAATACTTCTTGAAATCGAAGTCGCCTTTGAAAAGAGGAGGTTCGGGAAGATTGAAATTTCCCTTCAAAAGGATTTTGTCTCCATACTCAAGCCTCGGACATTCCCTCGGGAGGATGGTGGCGGCGAGTCCTTCGGTCTCATGCCACGTGTCCGATTCCGTATATTTGAATCGAAGTACGCTTATTTTCATGAGATAGGGCTGGGGAAGCCACTCTGCCGACTCCTGCGATGAGCATGTGGTATCGGCAACTTCGGCTTCAATTATTGCTCCGCAGTTTTTGTTGGGAAGCATGGAGTCATAGTTTTTTTCGGACGGGGTTCTTGCATTTAAAGTCAGAATGAAAGCAGCTGTTGCGAATATCGCAACTTTTATAACGTGTTTGACATCAAGGAAGATACAGAAAACACAGCATAAGAACACCGAACAGGATAATGCCGGGAAGAATGAAATTTCCGGGTTCAATGCGAACGGAATTATTCCAATAATCATTGCAGTCAAAACCGGAAGGGATGGATTAACATGAAGCAGTCTGGTCAAATCTTTTCTGGTTTGAGAAACGCGGGCTTTCAAACCCGTCGCCAATTTCCGAAGATGGTGAATTATTCCCGTCAAAATATGATCCCCGATTTACCTGTGATAATTGCAGAATTTTGCGGCAGTTTCGTGGGTGATTATTCGTTTTTCTCCAGGCCTCCCTGCGGCTTTTTGGGAATTAAATTTGAAGGAACTGCTTTTTTAATACATTCTTCAAGAACTTCCATATTGACTGTCAGCGTTTTTCCGTTGAATACAAAAACCGAGCTGAAAAGCGGCTTTCTTGTGTTTTTGTCATCATTTGAGAAAGTATAAAGGGAAATATCCGCCTTTGACTGGTTTTCAGGATTTGAGGATATGCCTTCTGTTATAAGTTTTTCAACCGAAGACATGCTGGTTTTACCATAAACTATCCTTGAATATTTTTCATTCAGGTTTATGAATGAATTGTATTTTTCCTCGTCCACGTTTTCGGGACTGAACGAATATATTCCACTTTTGACTTCTTTGATTGTCTTCCTGCCCGAAATGAAGTTTTTCAGAGTCTGATATTTCCCGTTTGAAACAGATGTTTCCAGACAGCATACCGATTCGGGGCCAAAAGAATCCATGCGGAATCTGAAGTCTCCGGAAAAACTCTTTGCAAGTTCGGAAAAAAAACCGGTAATCTCAGGATTATAATCATCTGTGGTTTCAATGAGAATCTCCTTAAGCGTTTCAAGAATCTCGTTTTTTAACTGATCGGTGATATTGATCCGTCCAAAGGAAATTAAAATTCCAGTCCCGGTATCACAGGCGTTTGATCCGTTGGTCGTTTTTGCCTGTGCCTTTATAAAGCTTTCAGCGGAAGAACCTTCAACAGGAAGAAATTCAGAATTTATTGACAATTTATCCTTGTGGAAATTGATATTAAAATCAGTTTTGCTGAACTGGTTCACGGCTTTTTCCAGTTCGGTCATTTTTATCGAGAAAATTTTTATGTTATTCAGGTCTTCCTCCCCCCGGCCGCTTTTTTTAAGTACCGATTCCGTAATTTCTTTTTTTATAGATGCCAGCCCCCCGGGGGAAAAATCAAGATATTTCCGGGGGTAAAGCACTATCTTCACGTCGTATTCATCCTTTTCACTCTCGGTTGCCGGTATTTCGATGATGGAGTCTACAAGCGTTTTATTGTATGATAAAACAGACCGATCCCCGATGACTTTTACAAAAACAGTTCTTTGTTTGTCATTGATTTGCGTGGCAGGTTTATTTGTGTTTTTGGGACTCATGACGAGGCACCATTGTAATTCTTTCGGGACGGCAGTCTTCGAACCGAATCCGAGTATCTGAATTGGAGCTGTCAAATCAAATCCGGCAAGTTTGGGATCAAATGCCAGAGATGCCACGGACACTCCTATTATTCCAGATGTCCCCGGCAGAACATTTTCAGAAAGCAAAGTCAGGTTCTGAGCCGAAGTCATAAGTGAGGGGATTCGGATTTCGGCAAGAATCTCGAATTTATCCGCTGAAAAAACGTTTACACAGAAAACAAAAGCAAAAGCCGGGAAAATTATGATTCTCATTATATGTCTTTCATTGTTGGATCACACAAAGATTTTCGTTTGAGCAACTTACAATAACACTGCTGAAAATTCCAAAAGAATAATGTTTTTTTCAGGAAATGAACTATCTTAAAACCAGATATTCCCATACAAAAAAGACGGAAAATGAGCAAAAAAGTCATAATGATAATGGTTGACGGATTCGGAATACCCGAAAACGGCTGGTTTAATTCAATTTATTCCGAATTCTGCGACAGCAGATTTGTCAAACTTCTGTCTGATTTT
>JBAYFV010000002.1:0-38800 GCA_041666985.1 Victivallales bacterium | reverse complement strand
CCCACAGGGCCTACTGGAAATGAAGCAGTCCCATAGCGAACTCCTCAGATACTACGGCTTCTGGAACAGTGTCTCCCGGGTAAAAAGGCAGAAGAGGGACCACACTCTTGAAATGTTGAAATGGAGAGGGTAAAGGGTGCAGGCACTGACAAAGGACAAGGAGCATGAAAAAACATTGCCCAACCACAGGATGCAGCCAATCGCAGCCCTGTCGGGCCGCTCTGGCTGATCCACGCGTTATCCAGGGAATTGAGTTTAGTTGCCTCCTTGCTTAACTCTTGTGTATTATAAATGTTTTGCAGCTGACCTATCCGTTCCCCGGGATAATCCAACTTATTTACAATAAACATCATACATATAATAATCTTCGACAACACATGCTTAAAATCAAATCAAAGAGCCGTTCTTACCTAATAAGCAAGGCGGATTTTTAAACCGCCAATCTAAATTCTTAAGAATTGTCGGGCTTCCCCCTTCGCAGAGAAGCTACGAACCGAACCTGATCACAGCAGGCTCCAGACCCTGTAGAGTTCGGTGACTCCCCACGCCTGCGCGTCGCAGCCCCTCTGGGTGTGCGGATAGTCGCCGTCGAGAATTTCGGGAATATTCTGGATGCAGGCTTTTTCCAGAAGCATCTTTGAAGACGCGAGAATTGACTTCGCGGTTTTCCTCCCTGAATTCCCGTAGGTGAGATAATAGGCTTCCGAGTATGAGGGGAACGGCCAGGTCCAGGCCGTCCCGTTGTGATATGCGGGCTTCCTCCTGTAATCCTCATCGCCTTCATATCTGCCCCAGTACGGATTCGGAGGATCGTTGATGATTTGCGCATTCCTCCCGTAGACAGGAAGCCTGAAAGAAACGGGTCTGTCGGCAAGACTCCGTACGGCGCCGGGCATGAGAAGAGATGATGACGCCAGGAGAATATCCCTGCATATTACCGGATCCCTGACAAGTCCAAGCGTAATGGCGAAGAGCTGATTCGGCCTCAGCGCGTCACCCTTTCCGGCTTTTGACGCAGGCTGTCCGGCTCCCGCGTGAAGACAGTCGGCGAGATATTTCTCATCTTCGAGATAAAAGAGCCTTATAAATGAAGTTCTCACCTTGTCCGCAAGAACTCCCCATTCCCTGTCATCTGTATTTTCAGCCAGAAAGGAAAGCGCGAAATACCAGAGAGCCTGTATTTCCACGGGATATCCTTCGCGCGGGGTTCCCGCCGGATAATTCGTATCCATCCAGGTGAAGTGAGAAGGGCTGAAAATCAGGCCGGAATCCTTGTCGGCAATTATGCCGTTAGGCGTGCCTTTAATGTAATTATGCGCAATGCTTTCCAGAATTGAAACAAGAGTTCCCCTGCCCTCAACCGCAGTTCCGAGAAAACCCTTTCTCCCGGTTTTCCTGATGAAATCGCTGCATGCGACGAACAACCAGAGCGGAGCATCGCTGGTGTCCCTGTTGCCGGCAACTGCGCCTTGAATAGTGTTGGGGAGCGTTCCCCTGTCCTCGAACTTCGAAAACAAAAGGAGAATCTGTGAAACCTCGTCTATTTTCCCGGCGGCAATTAAACCTCTTGCGCAAATGAGCGTATCCCTGCCCCAGTCAAGGAACCACGGATATCCGGCGATAACCGTCTTCAACCCGTCTCTCCTGACAATGAACTTGTCCATCGCGGAAAGCAGGACTTTCTCAAAAGAGGAATCTGCGGGCAGAGATTCGTGGTTAACATTGTTCAACTGTATTTTCCTGTTTTCCAAAGCAGTCAGAACCTGCCCGACAACCTGTTCACCCTCTCCTCCGCCGAGGGTGATTTCAAAATATCCGGGGCTGAACAAATCGCTGAAAGCTTCAAGCCCGCGGGACGACTCCCTCTCGTGGTAAACCGAATACTGCCATTCAGGCGCGGACACGAACTTCCCCTTGAAAGTGCTTATGACAAGGCTTCTGTCCCCGGAAGGCGAGAACGTCACTGACTTATGGTTGGCTTCAACGGATTTCGGGAAATGCGTCTCGGCTCCGTGCATCGCCTTGGTTTCCATATGGAAATTCCTGTCGTCAATGTCGGGACGCATTATGATCCTGACCGGAAAATCATCAGAAAGATATTCGTTTTCGTTTAAGGCCAGACGCCTGAAGACCTCCATTCTGACAGCGTTTTCATTATCAATCATCATCATGTTGACGCAGACATCCACAAACAGACCGTTGCCGACCGGAAGATGGAAATTCCAGGTTCCGCTGCCGTCCGTGTTGACTGTGAAATTCTCCGTTGTGTCAAGCGAAAAAACCTCCCTGCGTCCATGGAAGTCCACCCACATCCTGCAACGCCTCCACATGATATGGCGGTCTTCAGGATAATCAACGCTGATATTTGCGGCCAGAATGGCGTCATACCTGCTTTTCAATTCACCCCATTGAACACATGAATGCAACATGCCGCCCCTTCCGTTCGTATCCAGGAAAACAAGCGGGGACGAACGCATGTCGGCGTTGGCATAGGTTGAATGCACCCTTGTGTCATCGGGTGAAAGCAGAAGAATCTCCGCCTCCTCCCTTCTTGACTTGTCTTCGGCATACACCGAGATTTTCATCTTCAACCTGACATGCGTCTTACTGACCGGGAGAGGCATGAACAAGGCAAAATATTTTCCGGAACTTTTCCTGAGGCTGTCCCTCTGGATTATGATTTTCCTGTCGTCCGCGATTCTCGCGCGGAACCTGAAAGGCGATTTCACGAGTATATGGTGGCCCGGGGGTATCATGACCATTCTCCTCATGTCGGTGGGCCATTCCCATACGACAACCGGAGTCTCCTCCAGCGAATCGTAAAACGATGAAACAAATTCATACGGATCGTCAAGAAGCTTGAGGGCAAGCTCCTTCGGCTTCAAATCAACGACCACGTTGGAACGGTTTCTCCGGCAAAGCACCTCAAATGCGATCGCCTGAGCGCTCTGCCGCACAATCTTGTCGGGCTTCTCATGCTTCCTCCCCTCAACCTCGGAGATGTAATACAACTCCTTCGGATTTGCCGTAAGGCAGAGGACCTGTCCCGCCCCAAGAAGAAGAGATTTTTTCCTCCCCGGCGATTCCGTCGGAACAAAATGCTCCTCGCTTATGAGATCCAGCAGGGTTCCGCATTCGAAAGGAACATCTTCGGTCTTCCAGACGATTTTCGACACCTCCCCGCAGTCAAGGTTTATAAACACCAGCAGATTTTTTTCCCCCTTCGCGTCCGACCTTACGAATGCAATGGCGCGGGGATGTCCGGGATCAATGAATCTTATTGAAGAATTATTGAAGAACGAGGGATGGCAGACAAGAATTGAATTGAGCCGGCGGATATGGGGAATCTGATTTTCCGGGTTTCCCCAGTTGAGGGCGTTGGCCTCGTGAACATCAATCTTCTCCGTTGCAAACCATTCAACGCCGTTTGTGAAACCGAAGGCGCCGTTGCTTGAGGTGAGAGCGCAGAGGGCCGTCCTCATCTGCGCGTAAAGAGGTGAAATGGCCGCGAGCCGGTTGTTGTCATGCGTCTCCGCATAATGGACCATCAGTCCTTCCGAGAAACTTATCTCCTGCGCATATGGCACATATCCTTCAATCTGCTGCCTGGTGAAATTCTGAAAAAGCTCGGAATACGCGCAGTTCATGTTGGCTTTGTCAAGCAGCTGTCTGGTGACCGCAGGATCCCCGCCCAGCCCTTCAAGAAGGAAAATCGTATCCGGGTATTCATTTCTTACACGGGCGATTATGAACTCCCACGCTTCGCCCGGAATCATGTATCCGGCGTCACAACGGAAGCCGTCCACCCCCCTGCTGCACCACGTTGTGAAAACTTCCGCTATGTATTTCCAGAGATCGAGCCTGTTATGGTTGAGTTCGGTGAGATCTCCCCACACAACCCCCCAGGCGCCCGGAGAGTGGATTGCACCGTCGGGTTCCCTTACAAGCCATTCCGGATGATCCTCGTGAATTCTGGACGCCCAGCCGGTGTGGTTTATCGCCATGTCGATAAAAACTTTCGCATTCCTCCGGTGAACCGCGTCAACAAGTTCGAGAAACTGATCCAGCGGAGTCGATTTCCTGTCGAACTCGGCAAGCGACGGATCAACCGACGTAAAATCCAGAGCTGCGTACGGACTTCCAAAACGCCCCATCCTGGCAAAGACGGTGGGGGTCGGATTCACAGGGAGAAGATGGATTATCCTGCACTTGAGCCTGTCAATTATTATGTCCAGCTCCCTTATCAGGCTTCTGAATGTGCCCGACGGGGGAATCACGGAATACCCTTTGTTGTCCAGCCTGTAAATGAGAGAGTTGAGCTCGTCGCCAACGGTTTCCTTTTTGCCCTTATTGCCGCCGAACTGCCTGACAAATGCGCAGTATATGCTGTTTGCGCAGCAGAAGTCCGAAGGCTCCACGTTTATGTGCAGATTGTCTCCCTCAACCCAGACAGGTTCGGAGGATTCATCGGTGAGAAAAAGGCATTTCGCCTCGAAATGTCCGACCTCCAGCAGGGCGAGTATGACAGAATAGGTTTTCTCTCCGGTTTTCTCCATGGGCACGTCATGCCAGTCCTGACCGCTCCTCTGGCGCTTTGTTTCAACGGCCTCAATAATCTCTCTTCGCCTGATGAAGGCGTTGCCAAGATTTGTACGAAGAAAAGCCTTCCCTTTGGCGAAACCCTCGACTTCAAGTTCAAAGCAGGCAGTATCCCCCCTGAAATAAAGGGAATGATTACCTGGCGCCGGTTTCTGAACAAGTCTCATACGGGTTCCTTCAACATCGGATTTCCAGCCTTGAATGAATTCGTGTTTTTATTAGATTTAACATCCCGTAACTTAACACGGAGAGGCGAATACACAAACCGTCCAAGCTGATAAAAACAATTGAGGTTCCCTTGAAAATTTGCCGGCAGTCAAGTCCGCAAGGACTGTTCTTCCGCTTTCTATGTTTTATTTGACGCCTGGAATGAAAAAAACAGAAAACACATAATATTTTGCATTATCTCGACCTATTTGGCAGGTTCGGTCTTCTTGTCTTTTTGGCCGTCTTTGCCTGAAAGTATCTGATTGAGCTTCTCGTCAATCTTCGCCTGCATGTTCTTTTCCTCGTCGGCAATGTTCGATTTGGCCTGGACGATATTTTTCTCCATTTCATCAATGCGCCGCTTCTGCATCTCAATTCTCTTTTTCATAAACTCTTCCAGCTTGGCCTTCACGGCGGCCTTGTCAGCATCGCTCTTAGTTTCGCGATATTTGTCGGTGAGGGCTTTAAATTCTTCCCTCTCCTTCTGATTTTTCTCTTTCATCTTCCCGGAAAGGGCGGACATCTGTTTCTTGAACTCCTCGGGATTTTCCTGTCTGAGCTTCTGCATCTCCTCAAATTTCTTAGGATCGCTCTGCCTGAGGTACTCGGACGCCATCTGCATTCCAAGTTCAGGATTTATCGCTTTCGCAGGAACCGGACCATTCCCGGGTGCGGACGGTTTTGACGCATCTTCCGCGCTTAAGACAAAGACGCCCGACAGAAGCCCCACAAAAGTCATCGCAATCAGCTTTCTCATAATCCATTCCCCTTTTCTAAAGATTTTAAAAACCCACCTCCGATTAAAACGCATTACGGAGTTCTTTTATTGTATATGCATAGGATGAAAATTACTGTTTTATTTTCCTATCTCCAATCCCCTTGCTTATATAATCATCAATATCCCTCTGGGGAATGAACCATAGCACCCTTGAGTCGCCGCTTTTTATGAAGAATCCAGAACCTTTTAGCCAAAAACAGTTGTCAGAAATTGCATTATTAAAAAAAGCCTCCTTCCTGTCAATTCCCCTGTTTTTTGCACTCATAAGGCTGAACAGCTGGTCGTCCATGTTGAATTCCAACTTGATTGCAATCCCATCAGTCGACTTGTCGGGGAAAGCAATCAGATATTTACACGCGATATTTTCCTGATTTCCCGTATAATAGAAGGCACTGCTTCCATCATAACATAAATACTTATTCGCAGGGAAAAGATATTTCCCGAAACTCTTCCATTCTCTCAACCCATTGAAAATCACTGGCAGTTCTCTGGCGTTGTTATAGTGAAGATAGATTGTCTTTTGATAATTCATGTCAGATAGAAGCACCATAAAGCCACCGAAAGTATATCTTCCATAGAAATCCCCTCCCTCTGAAAGGAATTCCAAGGATATTTTATGCTTGAACAAGCCTCTGAGAAGTTTTTCCTCGGCCAAGAACAATTCACCCCATCTGTCATTCGCCACATCATAGGTCAGACATTGCGGAAAATATGGTTTATCTTTCAATGTGACTGCAACCAGGACTATCCCGGGAGAAATCTCCATAATCTCTTCCACCTTATAAGGTGGAAGATTATCCAAAGGCGATTGAGCTGGATTGCGGCCTGAAGAGGCCAGGATTTCACTTTTACCGCTCTTTAAATTAAGCTTGATGATTCCACTGTCCAAATTTCCAGATTCAGAAGGATTAAAGGAAATGAATGCGGTTTCACCGATAATTTTCACAGACGTATATTTCTTTTCAAACATATCATATTCGCTCCATTTGCCGGATTTTATATCATAAGATAAAAGCGCACCTCTGCCCCTTGCTATTACGGCAAAATTCTCTGAAACATCTGCGGCCACCATACTCGAGATGTTTTCGTATGGAATATCCATAAAACTGTTTTCCAGACCGTTTGAACTGATGAATGCAATCTTGAAAGTCACAGCATCTTTTGAGTCATATGAACAGATAAGAGAGACCCCGGATGCTAATCCGGAAATATGAAGTATTTGGAATCCGCTTAGGTCATTTGTCACTTTGGATTCATATGGATTCCATATTCTTGAAATCAAAAGGTTTTTCGTCCCTGAATCACATAGTTGCGGATACTTTTTCAGGATTTGATTATTATAGGAAATCGTAAAATCATATATCCCTTTGCCTTTAAGAGACTCCTTGATCGTGTCCCTGTATTTCATAAGCAGCGAAAAGACAGCATCTGCATCAGCCGGAGTCGAATCCTTCAACCAAACCGAGAAAACATCAGGAAGATTGCCGGAATGTTTTGCGATTTTTCCTGAGATACTTTCCTCGAGAAGGAATTTAACATATTTGGACAGGTATTGATAAACGGCGTCCTTGTCTACCGCTGCGATATTGAAGCCGTCTGCGGAAAAAACAGGAATATCAGACTTGCCCTCAACGATGTTTGCCCTCTCTTTCCAGCACAAATCCATAAGCTCGCGCATGTATTTGTTTCCCCCTTTCGCTGCGGAAAGATTATGCGTCCAGGCCTTGATGTATAATCCCGCGTATCTCGCCTTCAAGTCTCCGGATGCGCAAAGATTGTCCGTAAAATTATCCCACATCCCCATCAGCATCTTCTTGTCAATCCGGCCTTGCCAATCAATAAGAAAGGGAGTCCGCGAAGGGTCATCCGCACGCTCCATGCGTAAGCCTTGCCAGGCAGATGCCCGAAACATTGTCATTTCCTTCAAAACATCCTTGACAATCAGAGTCCTTTTTATTTCATAATAGTATTGTCTAGCATCTTTGATATGATTATTACAGAGAAGATCCCTGTAGGCATCCAAGGTTTCTTCCGGGCTATCACACCAGAAAGGAATGTATGAAGCCTTTATTTCAAAAACATTGGCAGTCAGTCCGTAATTAAAGTATCTCCCAGCGATTACGGGATATGAATCCCTGATCATTTTCCTTAAGGCGGATGTTTTGCCACTGTCTTTAGATATGCAACCCTGATCATAATAAGCCCTCAGGACAATAGATGCATTTAACAGAGTTCTTTCTGCAAGCTCCCGCCATTTCTTCTCACTAGAAAAACTTTGCCCCGATTCGGGTATCTTATCCAGGATGCTCTTCCTGAGCAGCTCCATTGAAAGCAAAGCATCGTCGATTCGCCTACTGTCTTTGGTAATATCAATCAAGTTCGACTCATATCCAAAGTTAATCTTAATCCATACTTCAGGCTCTCTGGCGGGATACGCGCAATTCGTGGCGGCTTTGACTTCCAAGAAAAGGGCTACCTCCGATTTATTCCCCAAGGCAATTGAAGTCTGGACGGAGGAAAAGGCATCCTCAAAAAGTCCTGCATTGAACGCCCATTCAGCCTCTTTAAGATACTGCTCGGCCTCCTTGGTGCTGTCCCACATTATCCTATCCTGGGCTTTGCCTATCTTCTTCAAAAGATCACCTGTTACTTTTTCAGTAATTTCGGATAACCTGTCCTTGGTGCCTGCCGCCTCTATGGTCTTTTCCAGACCTGTAGGCATCCTCAATCTTACCTTTATCTTGACATTCTCTTTGTCAACGAGTTCAATGTTGCCATCGAGAAGATAGCTTCCGGTCCAGAATGGACTCGATTCGGTGTCAATATCCTTTTCCCAGGCGAGTTTCTCCATCTTCCACCGTTCGAGGACGAACAAGTCCTTTTCCTGGACAAGCCTGAATGCAAGCGCAAGGGTAAATTCCTTTTCAAGCAGACGCATTTCGGGCGTGTCTATCGGCGCCCTGATATTCAGGATAGAGATTGGAACCGCCTTATCCGGGGATACATTCAGCTTGTTCAGGTACGGTGCGAACTTCGCAGAAATATCCGCCGACCAGTTGTCGTTTTTTTCTGGGGGAAAAGGATTGGAGAATGCTGACAATACGGCTCCCTGGTTTACCGCAACAAGCCTTGACACGAGGAATTCCTTCTTCTGAAATTCAAACTTCCTTATAATCACAAGCCCGTCGGCTTTTAAAAGCTTACCGAGCTTGAGATAATTGGCAGTCAGGTTCGCACTTGAAATCGCCTGCTCCTTCAAGACCCTGTCAATCTCCGTCCTCTCAATGACATTCAAGTCACTCTGCTTCGACAACTCAACCGTCAGCAGATCCGCATACTTCTCCAGACCTTTGTCTGCGATCACTGCCACCTTAGCGGCGTTAACCACCATGCCGCAGAATAGCAAAACAATCATGCCAAGTATTTTCTTCATCATTGAGTTTCCACTCCTCTTTCTTTCGGGGTGATTTTGTAGATATTCCTCTCATCAATGGCAATTGCCGACTTTCCGTCGGGATGGGGAAAAAGCAGGCGGTTCCAGCCGGGAGAGAAGCGGCCGAACGGCAATATGATCATCGGAGAGTGGCTAATACCCGGCAAAGTTAAAAGTTTGACACCTCCATCACCACCGAACCAGATTTGATTCGGACGCGCAAAGAAAGGGCCATGATAAAAAATACCTTGAGCAGGACGGACTTTTACCTTTAAATAATTTTTAGCAGTTTCGTTGGCTATTGAAAAGAAAACCTCCCCCTTGTCAGCGGCAAGATCATAAATACAGGAATCCCAAAGAAAGAATGAAAAAAAGATGTGATCATCAACCGCCGTCATTATTTTATCAATCCATTTATATTGGATATCGAACAGACATTTTCCGGTATTGGTCGACAGGTTGAATTCCCATAATCCATTGACGTTTCCGCTACCGTTGAGCGAAGCGCAATTGAAAACCAGTCGGTTCTTATTTTTATCGGCAATCATCGAATAGACCGAAAACGGTTTTTCCCGATCCATATTATTCTGCTTGTTATCCCGCGACGAAGAAATATGAATTTGCCGATCGCTACCATCGAACTTGCAGGAGAAAAGTGTGATTTCCTTGGCATAATCCAGTCCGTTGGTGTTTTCTTTTCCGATAAAAGCATAGATGCGGTCGTTCATAATTGCGACTGCCTTCACGATCCCGTCCGGTAAGTCCTTGATAACTTGCGGTATCCCATCGAATGGAAAAAGATGAATGGCATTATTGCCGCCCACTGCCGCCATTTTTCCGGCCACTGCCAGAGGCGTCATCCGGGAAGTGTCCCAATCTTGGGATTGTTCCGCAGGCTGGAACCATAGGGACAAAGCATTGATTTTCCCAGCAGCCATATCCAATTGGGCAATGTTCCAAGTATCCTGATAATTCCAGCCACGCAAATCTCTTTCGGGATCCTTCAGATGACGATACAGCAACATATAAATTTCACCGTCATGCCAGACGGCATTGGATATTCTGACATCTCCATAATCAAATTTATTTTGATCATCAACGGTTGCTATTTTTTTGATCGTAACGTCGCAATTTAAAGCTTCAATCGCCTGTCGGAATACCGGATTTTTTTCCCGCCAAACATATTGATTAAGGAGAGAGTCTGATTCCAAGAAGAAATCACGTACTTCCGGATCGGTAAAGGACAATTTCACATATTGCCGCAGCTGAGGCGCCAGTTCCAGCAGTTTCTTTGCCTTTGCTTCTGCCAGTTTCACTTGCATTTTTGCTTGCTCTTGCGGAGTTCTCGATTTCGCTTCAGAAATTTTCAACAATCTCACATCATCAAAAAGCTCTGTCATCGGACGAAGTGTTGTCGCCGTATCGGAAGCCGGAACTTGAGAACGTTGGCTGGCAACAAAATCCCTGTGGACTTCATAGGAAATCCGCCGCAACGGATTGTTATCATCCCAGAAGAAATTGATTTCATGGTCGTCTATTTTTTTGCACTCTTCCGGATTGATAGCCGACAACTGGCGACAATATTCCAACATATTGTCTTTAAATGTTTCCGGATCGTAATTGCTTTTCACCGTCTTGCGAAGCAAATCAATCCGTAGTGACATAATACTGGTCTGAGACAACGGATGCAACATCGCCAATTCAATATATTCTTTGCTGTTTCGTAAAACTTTTTCCACCGCACTTTTGCTGTCGATATTAGTTTTATGGCGCAATTCCCTATACTCACTTCCCAAATTGAAAAACCAGTCGGAAACACCATCGGAGATATCCGGTTTTTTACATAATTCCGGATGTGCCAGAAAGAAGGCCTTGCTCAATTCCAAGCGCTGAAGTGCGCCCCGGTAAATGTTTTCCACCCATAGATCAGCATCGAAGTAGAGATGAAATCGCGACATGTAGCTACAATAACGGTCATGCATCTCTAAGTCTTCATAAGTTTTGACACCGTCGGAGATATCGAACTTATAATAAATCCGCCTGATTTCCGCATCGTACTTCGGACGAAAAACAGCGGCAAAACTTTTCATTTCCGCCAAGTCCTGCGGAGTCGCCTGTCCAATCGAATTCATGAGATTCCAGTCATAATAACTGCCATTGCTATATAAAGGTTCACGCAATAACGGAAAATCGCGCTCAATCTCCAAGCTCAAATCAAAAGCCCGCTGCTGCCGCAAAACCATTTCGCGACAGGAGTTGGCCGGAGTTTCTTTATTTAAGGATAACACCGCCATGCGGTATTCCAATTTCATCGGCTCCAGTGCGATTGCGGCATCGAGCTTGTGGCGGGCGGCGGCGTAATCGCCCAGACGGCTGAAAAACTGGTATTCCGCAAAAAATCGTGCCGCTTCTTCCGACGCAGACGCTGTTATATTCGGCGGACTTACTTTCAGATATTCCGCCACCGCAACGATCGTCTTCATCTCAGTGGCTTCGGTATCGGCAAGGCAGTTGTCAAGATTGAAACGGAACAGTTCTTTATTGGCGGCATCGGTCACGCGCAAGAGCAGATTAACGATTTCCGGCGAACTGCCAGGCGCAAATTCCAGCCGAAGTAACCGTGACGACGGCGCAAGTTCAAACATCTGTTCGGTAGTCTTACATTCCTGATTTACGCTGTCAAGATAATCACGTTCCAGCACAGTGACATTAGGAATACCGCCCAAACGCCGTTCGAGATCGGCAGCGATAAACGCTTCCTGATATTTGAAGCGTTCCGGTATCCCGGCATTGCGCACCGTTGCCACCGACAGTAAAATCTGCTTTTCGGGATGTTGGATTACCTCCTGCGCTTGCCGCAAGCGTTTGGCGATCTCTTTGACCGCATCCTGCTCCGGCAACATCACATTGACCAGACGAAAGCCGTTGCGGGCATCGTAGACAATAAGTCCAGATACCATTGCGCCCTTTTCTCCGGGTTTAGCGGTAATGATAGCAAAAAGCTCGGCATGAATGAGCTTACCCAGTTCGGCAAGATTGGAGCCGGTCAGACCGGAGGCGGTAAGTTTGCGCTCACTGAACACCGCTTCAATACTGGAGCGTTCGAGGAACTCGACACCGGGTTCATTCGACATTGCGGCAAGCACCTGATCTGCCACCGGCGCAAGATCCGGCGCGGTTGGAATCAAAGCCACCTTTGTCTGCGCATCTAGATGTCCACAGATAACACAGACAAGAATGACAAGGATTGTTTTCCTGAAGGAATTCATGTTATAATTTTTTGCTTGCAAAAAATTATTTCTTCACAATCTTCGGGAGTATGCGCTCTGCGATCTTCGCAGACGCTTCCTGCAGGGACTTCTTTCCGGCGATCTGTTCGGCAAGGTCAACCTCGGCGGTTGTCTGCCTGTCAACGGCGACCACGTTACCGGCCTTGTCAAGAACCTTGACTTCCAGGCGGGATTTGATGCTTACCAGATTGCCCCTGCGGCCGGCGAACTCACTGAAGCCTTCGCCCTTTATCACCAGTTCGGCATCATTCTCGCTGGTCGTCACTTCGAATCCTAGTTCCTTGCAGATCACCTGCATTTCTGTCTCCGCAGAGGGATCAACTGCAACAGAACCAACATGACGCTCCTCTATCTTGACGTAAACCTTCGGTTTCTTCGCTTCGCCTATGGACTTTTTCAGGTCGGCTACTATGTCCTTGTGTTCTCTTATCTGGGGCATAAGATTGCTGGCATCTTTTGTAATAGTTTCATTAACCTGCCCGGCAAGTTTGTCTGCAAGGGCGTCAAGCGCGCCCATACCGTCTACGCTTTTTCCAAGGACTCGACTGGTCTCCGTGCTGATGACTTTCGCAATAAGGAAAGTCTTGTCCTTCACCTTGAATACGGAGCCTGTCAGAAGAATCTTCGCTCCGGTGAGTTGTCCGAGCTGGATTGCCTGGTTAGGATTCACTGCGCCGGAATAGTTGAGTTCAGCTTCTTTAAAGATCTTCTCAAGCTCCTTTCTTTCGACCATCCATACGTTCGGATTTACACAAAGCCTAGCAAAAAGGATGTCAGACACCTGTTCCCCCATTCCGGCGACTCCGGCTCCGGATTCCGTGAACGGCAGTACCGCAACAGTGTAAACTTCCGCATTAACAGCCCCCTGTTTTTTTGCTTCTTCATTCTGGGCGACCGCTGAAATTCCAATAATCAGCGCCAACATCGTCATGAGTTTCTTCATCTTCATTCCTCCGTAGTTATTTTATTTTTTCTGCTTCGCATAAAAAATACTATCCATTCTCTTCAATAAATCCTGTACATCCAGTTATCCTGTCTAATTATTTTTCTGTTCTTTCTCCGATTCTGACATTAGTATTTCAAGCAAGTAAACCGGTGTAGGCGACTTTTCGATCCTACCGAAGATATCCCAGGTACATATTACCAACTCGCCCTTGCCGATTTTAGCAGACATGAAGGTGAAAAAGTTCCTGTTGCCGGCCACTTCTATTGCGACTCCGCTGTCAAGGGGGATCAGGTTAAGTGATTTCTCGTTCGGCGGGAAATCCCCCCATCTTTCCGAATCAAACTTCCTGTCGAAATCAATGATTTTTTCGTTGCACGAAAAAATCATATTCCTGAAACTTTCAGTTTTTAAGGGCAAGGTTCCTGCCTTGGGATTGATTATTAATATATTTGCTCCTCCTGAACAAATATTGACCAAATCCTTCTCCAGACCGGAAAAATTACCGAAGGCGATTCCTGTGACTATCAGCAGCTCCCCTTTGAAATCTGCGAAATTCGCAACATCAGCGGTCGCGACTCCAAGTGAATCAAGAAGTTTCTTAGCTTTTTCATCCCCCTCGGAAGCCCATAGACCAATCTTCATCTTTTCAAGTATTTTTTTCTTGAACGCAAAAGGATTTTGCGTAAAGAAAAAAATATTTTTTACAAGTTTCTTGTCGCCAGACTGGCAGTCGAGCTCGGCAGTTGCGCTGACACCGTCCTTGATTTCCGGGAACGTGAATTTGAGTTCTACGTCCCCGGTTTCCGGAACTGCGAGTTCCGCAGCAGCGATTGTCCGCCCGGAATATTTAAGGTTCCAGGAAAGGTTCTTCCCGCTCAGGCCATCCGTTTTAATATTGACGACGGCCTCCCTGCCGGCGTAGAATGCCTGCGGAGAATCATACTTGATTTCCGCCGCAGACAGTGAAATGGATAAGGCAAACCCGCAGATGAAAAACAATTTATTCATAATTAAATCCTTTCTGCCCACGAATCACACAGATAATATTTCCTTATATGAATTAGACGCACAACACATGGAAATATTTGCGATAATTCAATTTTAAATTGCCGGCGGGACGCCAGCGCTCCTCTATTTCAATGTAAAATACCTTCGTGCCATTCGTACTACTATCCGTCATATTCTTGTTTTTTTTGCACGTTTATTTAAAAATCAATTGTTAAGTTTTTGCGCAGCAAAAAGTTGACAATTATGAGTTTTTCGTGTGATTAGTGTGTTTCGTGGTTTATGTTTTTTCTGTGTGTTCTGTGGTTATAAAATTGGTTGCGGCGCGAGCTGCTCCAGGTGTTTCGTGGTTAATCTTATATTCGGTTCACGGTCTGATACACTATATATTCGGAATTTGAGTTCTTGATGTCCTTGAGCATGACTGGCGTCTGTTCCGGCTGGCCGCCGGAATAGTTGAGGTTGATGGTCTCACCGTTGACCCTGAGTTTCATCTGGCCTTCAAGGGCGATTATGTTGTCGCCTGCCTGATGTGTCCAGAGATAGCCATCGCTCTTGTCATTCTTGAATACCACCTGCTGGCCCGTGTTTGTTATGATGTCGGCGATATAGACTTTTTCCCAGCCATTGCCTGTTTTCCGGAATACAGTCTGCCTGACTAGGATTTTGGAACTGGAAACCGAAGTGTCGGAAATGTCGGCGGGCTTTATCTCCATCTTGTCTCCAGACTTGATAATCCACAGTATCTTGTCATTGAAAAGACGGCACACTTCATCTGAAATCCTCTTGATGTCGGACATGTCGTCAGTTGTAAGGAGTGCAAGTTGCTCCGGAGTAGCCAGGCCTGGCTTGTTTGTTCTGAGATTCAAGAGGAATACTCCGCCAATGACCAGGAACACGGCAGCAGCGGTGGCAAGGCTGTAGACATGTTTTTTCTTGACGAAAAAATATACGTTCGAATCCGGAAAGAACCTGTTTCCCGCCTTTATCCTTGATATTACACCGCTTTTGAGTTCTGCGGGATCCTTGAAACTGGGCTTGAGGTTCTTGTCCCAGGCTTTGAGGATATTGTCCAAATTATTGTTATTCATAATTCACCTCTGAAGCAAAACTAGAGTTAAGAACATGCCTTGCGGCATTGACTACAAAAAAATACGGGAAAAGAGCAAGAGAAGACAAACTAAAGTTTGAACTCCAACGAATGAGCTTCCTTTGTTGATGTGCGCCCCACAGGCGCACGAGTCCAAGCTTCAGCTTGTGAGTTTTTACATAAAAGTTGTTCCGACTCCTCATGTCAGGTCTCCGAGTTCTTTTCCTAAAATTTTCCTGGCCTTATGAATCCGCCAGTACAATGTTGCCTTATTACAGCCAAGTATGTATGCGGCTTCATCAGGTTCCTTCTCATCAATAGCAATCAGCGTTATCGCCGCTCTCAGGTGTTCCGGAAGCATTGAAACGGCTGTCATGACACGGCTCTGTGTTTCATTGCTGATCATCGGCTTGTCCGGGGTGTTGGAGGTGCTGGCATCCCTCATTTCCGGACAGTCCTCACCGTCTGTGACTATTGTTTTCCTGCCAGCCCTCATCATTGTCAGGCTCCTGTTGCAGGCAATCCTGCATAACCAAGTCGAGAATTTTGATTTCCCCTTGAACGATCCGGCCTTGTTATATGCTGTTATAAACGCCTCCTGGACAATGTCATCGGCATCATGTTCGTTAAGAACGATCCTGTAAACAAAATTCCTGAGCATGCCGATATGCTCATTTATCACCGGAGAAAAGGTCTCAGTCGTCTTCTCTTTCAGAAATTTTTCAACAGACTGTGATTCCTGCATAACTTTTTCCTGTGTATTTGACAATTAGACAATACTTTTCCGGGAATCTTTGCGATTTTTGTAAAATATCGCTGTTTTTGTTTGTTTTGAAAGTAAAATTAAGAGAATGAACACAATTCTTATAATAATCCTGGCAGCGTATGCCGTGGTCAGGGCGTTCGATTTCCTCCTGGACTATCTGAACTACAGACACCTCAAGGCCTTCGGACATCTGATTCCGGAGGAATTCAAAGGCGGGATTGACGCCAAACAGCTTAAGAAGACTTCCGATTATACCGTAGACAAAATGCGTTTCGGTCTTATATGTACTGTTTTTGACGAGGCGCTCATTCTGACATTCATATTTTCCGGCCTGCTGGACGCATACAGTTCCCGGCTGGACGGGTTCGGCCTGAATTTCATAGTTTCAGGGCTCGCTTTCTTCCTTCCGCTGATTTTTGTAAAAACCTTCCTCGAAATTCCTTTCAGCCTCTACAGCACTTTTAGAATAGAGAACAAATACGGTTTCAATAAAATGACGCTTAAGCTCTGGCTGGGCGACCTGGCGAAATCGCTCATAATCTCCGCCGTAGTACTTTCAATTCTCATCTCTGCGGCTTTCGCAATAATCACCGCAAGTCCGGCATTCTGGTGGTTTTGGGTATGGCTGCTGTTCTTCATGTTCAGCATCTTCCTCATGTACCTATCTCCATATGCAATAGAGCCCTTATTCAACAAATACACTCAAATCGAAGACGAATCACTTGTCTCGGACATCTCTTCACTCATGCAAAAAGCTGGAATCAAAATAAGCAAAGTCCAGAAAATGGACGCGTCAAAACGCACAAAACACAGCAACGCATATTTTACCGGCATCGGCCATGTGAAAAGGATCGTACTCTTCGACACCCTCCTCCAGCAGATGGGAAAGAGTGAAATCCTTGCGATCCTCGCACATGAGGCCGGCCACTGGAAACGCAAACATGTCATGAAACTCCTCTTCATCGTTGAAACAGGAGCCTTGATTTCCTCATATCTCGCCTTCCTGATTTTAAACAGCGATATCCTGCCCCGGATATTCCACCTTTCCGGCGACAGCTTGTCCGCAAAAATAATTCTGCTGGGCTTTATCGCATCAACAGTCACCTATCCGATTGCGCCGGTGTTCAACTTAATTTCGAGAAAATTCGAATGGGAGGCCGACAGATTCGCATGTGACCTCACCGGCGAAAACAAAGGCCTGGTTTCGGCACTGATAAAACTTTCCGCCGAAAACCTCTCAAACCTCCACCCGCATCGCCTGTACGCAAAATTCCATTATTCGCATCCCCCTGTCACGGAACGAATCAGGCATCTCAAGGGAATCTCTGAAAATTGACGCATGGCGCACAACAGTAAATTATGGATAGACGGCAAGGAAGAATAATGTGGATTTTCAGAGGTTTCCTTAAACAATTCAAACTAAAATCTGAATGATTTCTTGCTATAAGCGCTTTTTCAAATAACTTATAAACCTTAGTGACCAGCAATCAGTGTTCAGAAATAGATCCTGAAATGTCTTTGCCATTCCATACTGATTACTGATTACTTAAACACAGGACTGTCATGGGAAACGGCTATTTCATAACTTTCGAGGGGAGCGAATGCGCAGGCAAGTCAACGCATATCAAACTCCTCAGCAAATATCTCCTGGAGAATAAAATCAACTGCGTTGTCACCCGTGAACCGGGCGGCACCGAGATCGGCGAGGAAATCAGGAACATAGTCAAACACCATGCCGGGAAAAATCCCGTTGCCGACGAAACGGAACTCCTGCTCTTCGCGGCAAGCCGCGCACAGCATATGCGGGAAGTCATTATTCCGGCCCTGCAGAACGGCTCATATGTCATCTGCGACCGTTTTGCAGATTCAACAGTCGCCTATCAGGGATATGCCAGAGGCCTGAGTCTGGATTTCATAAGGACATTGAACCGCTTTGCGACAATAGGCCGTTCACCGGATCTCACGATCATCCTCGATCTGACACCTGAGGAAAGCCTCGCGAGGAGAATTGAGAGAAACGAGAACGACAGAATCGAAGCCGAGGGTATTTCCTTCCATTCGAAAGTACGGGACGCCTTTTTAAAAATAGCGTCCGAGGAACCCAGGCGCGTTAAAATGATAAGTTCGGCCGGAAGCATTGGCTCCGTCCACAGTGAAATTGTGAAAACTGTTAAAAATGCAACTGCTGCAATTCCAAAATGAATTCCCTTTCATCGTAAAAGCCCTGCTTTCCGCAAAGAAGGCCGGACATCTGTCACACTCTTTCATTGTTCACAGTGACGACAGCACCCTTTCGGCGGATTTCTCAACAGCCCTGGCACAGGCCGTCTCATGCCCCGAACCTGTTGATTCCGGGGACGCATGCGGAAAATGCCAGGTCTGCCGCCAGATGGAAAACCGGACATATTCAGAACTCTTCACCCTGTCTCCGGTTTCAAAATCAAGACAGATCGTAATCGGCGATGACAGCACTCAGCCCGACACCATGCGCTGGTTCCAGTCGCAGTTCCATCTCAAGAGCGTTTCCGGCGGAGGAATGAAAATCGGAATCATTTACGATGCCGACTGCATGAACCAGCAGGTGCAGAACTGTTTTCTGAAAACCCTTGAGGAACCGCCCCCCTCAAGCATGCTTATCCTTTTAACCCCGAATCCGTTCACACTCCTCCCCACAATCCGCTCCCGCTGCCAGAATATCCTTCTTCTGCGCAACAAATCAGTTTACGACATTGGGAAAATGAAGGATCTTATTCCGGTTCTCCACATGCTGATGTTCGGGAAAGCGGGAATATCCGCGGCGGAAAACTGCGCCTCCGAACTTATCTTCATTTCAAACAGACTTCATGACATCGCAGAAGAGAAAATTTCAGGCAGCTGGAAAAAGTTTTTAACTGACTCGAAAAGCCTTGAATCGGCGGGGCAGAAGCTGATTCAGAAACGTTTCGAAGCCGCTGTCGAGTCGGAATATATCGGGATGAGGAACTCGTTTTTAAGCATGATCCATGCATGGTTCGCGCATCTCTACATGCTGTCCCAGGGAATCCCCCGGGACAGTCTTGCAAACCCAGAGCTTGTTTCCGAATTTAAAATAAAGCCCGAAGACATTGATCCGAAAAAGGCATACCGGTCGCTTCGCCTTTCGGAAAACCTCCTGCAGGTGCTCCAGTGGAATGTGAACGGTGATCTGGCTTTGAGGGAATTCTGCCTGAATGTAGCACTGGGAAGCAGGTAGGGCGGGCTTTCCAGCCCGTTCGAATCGGCTGGTGACTCTGAAATAAGCTTTAAGTTTCAGGTGTTAAGTTTTAAGCAAGAGATTTTCCAGGCAATTCCCTTAACACTTAAAACCTAAAACTTAACACCTTGGCAACTAGATAATATTAGAAAGAAAAAACACATGAATGCCCAAGAAAAAATAATGTTATGGCCTGGAACCGCCCCGCTCTCTGAAAACGGGGACGGATTCCAGCCCTATATGGAAAGCTTCCTTTTAAAAACCGCAATCCCGTCAGGTGCAATAATTGTATTGCCGGGCGGCGGTTACACGGGAAAAATGACATCGTATGAGGGAAGGGATGTCTGCGCCCGTTTCAACGAGGCCGGATTCCATTCATTCATGCTCGAATACCGTGTTGCGCCAAACAGGCATCCCGCCCCTCTTGTTGATGCTGCCGAGGCTGTGAGGGCAGTCAGACGCAATGCGGAAAAATGGAAAGTCAAACCCGACAAAATCGCCATCCTCGGTTTTTCAGCGGGCGGACACCTCGCCGCAAGCGCCTGCGTCCATTACGGCTTGGCGGAATCATTGGCGCCTGACAGAAAAAACAAAGTCTCGGCACGTCCTGACGCGGGAATTCTCTGTTATCCGGTGATAAGTTCGGGGAGATTCGGGCATATCGCCTCCTTTAAAAACCTGCTCGGGGAAAATCCTTCGGATGAACTCATGAAAAAAATGTCCCTGGAGCTTAACGTGCACAAAGACGTGCCTCCTGTTTTTTTATGGCATACTGCAAATGACGCTTGTGTGCCACTGGAAAACAGCCTCCTTTTCGCCGAAGCATTAAGTTCGCACAAAGTTCCGTTCGAACTTCACGTATACCCGGACGGCCCCCACGGAATGGGCATGGGTGGCGCAGATCCGCATGTCGCCACTTGGGTTGACCTGTGCGCTGGGTGGCTGAAGAAAATGAGTTTTTAGGGGTTCATAAACATAGAAATTAAACTGAACTCTGACTACTTTTGAAATTACCTCTATTAATTGGATTCTCCCTGACAGTTTGATTTTATGATTTCATTCGTTATATTCTCCAACCAAACAAAAGAGATGACATAATGATGAACGAAATAATATTTATGGTTGAAGACTCTCCAGATGGAGGGTACACGGCGGAGGCTCTGGGACAGTCAATCTTCACAGAGGCTGATACCGTGCCAGAGCTCAAGGCAAACATCCTTGATGCAATGAAATGCCATTATGACTCCAATGTCCCAAAAATAATCCGCCTCCATTTTGTTAAGGAGGAAGTCTTGCAATATGCCTAAGATTCCTCGTGATGTTTCCGGCAGAGAGCTTTGCAAACTTTTAAAGTCCCTCGGATATGTGGTCACAAGACAGACAGGGAGCCATATCAGGTTAACCCGAGATATTCCGCCATCCCCACATAACATCACGATTCCTGACCATAATCCGATACGCATCGGAACTTTGAACAACATATTGAACGATATCTCCCAACATCTTCAGATTTCTAAGGATCAGCTAGCTTCATCTCTCTTTGACATTTAAGCCGCAATTGAATTACCGAATCCTTTTTCATTTGTATTTTTGTTTTCTTTCAGGCGCTTTGCCCTTACAAAAACAAAAATATTTAAGTTACGAAAGCAATTGCGCATTGCGGAATCACGGAATATATTTGCCCAAACAATTTTAATGGAGGAAAAATGAAAAGATCCCTGTTTGTCATTCTCCTTTTCTTCGCCATCCTGGCATTCAACAAAAACGTCTTCGCACAGGCGACCGTGTTTCCGCAGAAATTCCACATAGAAAAAAATTCCGCACTGGATGAATCGAAAAAACCGTTTGTATTCAAAGGCGTGTCCACCCGGGATCCGGTTGGCATGAACGCAGGAGACGCAAGCTTCCAGAATGAATGTGTCCCCTTCAATGAAAGGCTCTTTGCAAAGGTGCATGAGTGGGGCGCAAACACAGTCAGACTGCCGGTACTTCCCTTCTCTTGGAAAATACAGGGGAAAAACAACACCTTGAAGTCTCTTGACCAGGCGGTTGCATGGGCTGAACAACATCACATGTATGTTGTCATCGCCTATCAGGCTACCGGGTGGCCGAGCACCGACAATCCGTCCGACAAGTCGGGCAGGACAACAATTGAGGAGCTTCACAGTTTCTGGAATGAAGTCTCAAACCACTTCAAGGACAACAAGGTGGTTGCAATGTATGAACTGTTCAGCGAACCGGTCACCAAGGAATTCATGAAGATATCCGAAAAGGACTGGATTGAGTGGGGGAACAACATGGGGGTGGTAATTGACATTGTCCGGAGAAATGATCCCGATGCCATCTGCCTCGTGTCGGGTCTCAGCTGGGCCCGCGACATCTCATTTGCCGGAAGCTATCCTTTGAACAGGGAAAATGTGGGATATTCAGTGCATCCGTATCCGTCTGAATCCCGGCTTGCCACGATGAAAAACCTGAAGATTGTCTCTTCGGCTGCAAAAAAACAGTTCGTTTTTGCAACCGAAGTCGGATACGACATCGAACAGTTCGTAACCCTCAGCGATGTTCAGAAAAAGATATTGGAGCTTTATCCGCAAGTCAAACCGCAGATGGACGAGGTGAAAAGACAGAGCGGAAACAAGCTTTACTTCAGCGACCTCAACCGCAGGCTTCTGGAAACCCTGATGTCCAATCCGAAAACATCGTCCTATCTCAAGGAGGTCACGGAAAACTATCAGAAGGAATTGAAAAAGACCTTCGACGACGGGAATATAAGCTGGTGCGCGTGGTGCATGTCGTGCGTCTGGCGTCCATGCCTCATCAAGGACAAGCAGTTCGACCCTGCCGAGGCCGGCGACTTCTTCAGGAAATGGCTCCTCGAAAAGAAATAATATCCGGGGATTTCCCCGAAATCTTCACTTTTGGGAATAGTCAATGCCCTACTTCAGCAGCATGCAGTCGCCGTAGCTGAAGAACTTGAACCCGTTCGCCTTGGCCATTTCATAGGCTTTCATCACATCTTCACGGCTTGAAAAAGTCGAGACCAGCATCAGCAAAGTGCTTTTCGGAAGATGAAAGTTTGTGAGAAGCATGTCCGCCACCTTGGGCCTGTAGGGCGGATAAAGGAATATTGACGTCTCCCCCTGCCCCGCCCTGACAGTTCCATCATCGTTTGCACACGTTTCAAGGACGCGCACGACAGTTGTCCCCACGGCAAGTATTTTTCTTCCTTCCCTCTTCGCCTTATTTATATTTTCTTTTGCCGGCTCCGGCAAAAGAAAATATTCGGAATGCATCTTATGCTCTTCGATATTTTCACATGAGACAGGAAGGAAAGTGCCGGGTCCGACATGAAGCGTGAGTTCGGCGACTGCGATCCCCTTTTCTGCGAATTCCGCAAAAACCCCTTCGCTGAAGTGAAGACCCGCGGTGGGCGCGGCAACAGCCCCCTCTTTCTTGGCGTAAACAGTCTGATACCTGTTCCTGTCGGCACTCACATCATCTCTTCTGATATAAGGCGGCAGCGGAACGTGTCCAGCCATCCCCTGGATCTCCATTATCGAAACCCCTTCCGATTCTACGGTGAAAGTCCCGTCAGGGTTTCTCGCGGCTATGCTGACCCACAATTCGGAACCGTCCGGAACGGATACTTTGATTCTTGTCCCCGCGTGCATTCTTTTTCCGGGACGGAGGAAAGCGATCCATTTCCTCCCGTCAATCTCCTTCAGGAAAAGTATCTCCACTTTTGCGCCGTCGCCGTTCTTGCGCCCGTAAATCCTGGCATTCAGGACTCTTGTGTTGTTTATGACGACGCAGTCGCCCTTTTCCAGATATCCGGAGATGTCCGTAAAACTGCGAATTTCGCAGACACCCGTCCGCCTGTCCATGACGAGCATTTTGGACTCGCCGCGATGTTCCGGCGGCTGCTGCGCGATCAGTTCTTCGGGGAGATGATAGTCAAACTGCTGTAGTTGCATCGTCGTATAGTTTCTCATATAAGTCAGCCGTACGGTTCCAGGAGAAATCCTGTTTCATCCCGTTGACCTGAACCTGCCTGTATCCTTCCGGTTCAAGCCTGTAAACTGATGCGGCCCAGCGCATGGTGTTGAGAAGTGAACGCGGATTAAGATCCCACAGTTTGAATCCTGTCGAATGCGAGAAATCTTCCGGGTCATAATTGATGACGGTGTCCTCGAGTCCGCCGGTCGCCCGGACGATTGGAGGAGTGCCGTAGCGCATGCTGTACATCTGATTGAGGCCGCACGGTTCATACCTTGAGGGCATCACAAAAAAGTCGCTTCCAGACTCTATCAGATGGGCGAGCCCGTCGTCATAGCCGATATGGACTGCGAACTTCGCGGGATATTTTGCCGCCATACGTGAAAAAGATCCTTCGAGACCGGGATCGCCGGATGCAAGTATCACAAACTGCATGTCGTCATAGAGGAGCATGTCCTCGACTGCCGAGATGAATACGTCAAGGCCTTTCTGCTGTGCGAGACGCGCAACAATCCCGAAGACAGGGGAATGCGGGCGTATCGGAAGCAAAAACCTCTTCTGAAGCTCCTCCTTGCATACGGCTTTCCCTCCAATGTTTTCCACGGAATAATTTGCGGGGATGAGCCTGTCTGTTCCGGGATTCCACTTCCCGACGTCAATCCCGTTTATTATTCCTCTCAGCCTGCCAGCCGCATTCCGTTCCCTGAGCGGGGCGTCAAGCGCGAACCCGTATGCAGGTGAAAGCATTTCCTTTGCATGGGTCGGACTGACCGTCGTCACGAAATCAGCCGTCATCACCCCCCCCTTGAGGAGATTTATCTGGTCGTAGAATTCGAGGCAGCGGTGGGTGAAGTACTCCCATCCGAGTCCTGTGAAATAGAGATGCGATTTATGATAGACCCCCTGGTACGCGATATTGTGGACGGTGAGGACTGACGCAGTCCTGTCAAAATTATGACAGTATTTGTAAAGCTCGCTTTTCAGGTAGACACAGCACAGTGCGGTATGCCAGTCGTTCGCGTGAAGAATATCCGGTTTGAGTTTCAGCGCCATAACGGCCTGCATTGCGGCCCTGCAGAAAAAAATAAACCGTTCAGAGTTGTCGCCATACTCGACGCCGCGCCAGTCGTACAGTGCAGGCCTGTCGAAAAACCTGTGATATTCAATGAAGTAGTAGGTGAGGTTCGGATTGACCTTCTGCTCGAGTATCTGCGCCCATTCCGTCCTTCCCAGAAACGGGACGCCGAGATTTTGATAGCGCACTTTGACGTTTTTGTTGTGTTCCCCCATCATCTTCGGATAATAGGGCATTATCACCGAAACCTTGTACCCTTTCCCTGAAAGCGCCTGGGGAAGAGCACCGGAAACATCTGCAAGCCCGCCGCTTTTCGCATAAGGCGAGGCCTCGCTTGTAAGCCAGACTATTTCCCTGACATGTTTCTTTGCGGATGCAGTTTTAGGCGCCGCCGACTTAAGCCCCCCCCCCTTCTTGATTTCTAACCGCGCTTTTGCTGGTGAAGTTTTTTTACCGGTCGCTTTCATTGATTATCCTTCTCTTTCCGCACGCATCTGCTCACGCGCTTTTCGCAATGTTTCCATTTCCGTTTCGGTAAGGCTGTTGATGCCGCTAAGCGACATTTTATCAAGAATCCTGTCAAGTTCGGCCTGCGACACCTTGTCCGAAACATTCCATCCCGGAGGAGGGTTGTTCATCGAGTACATCCCTTCTCCCGTCTTGGATTTCCCGGATTTGAGAAATGAGAATATGTCCCAGACCTCGTTTTTATAAAGCATCCTTATGTAGAGGTATCCGCCCAGGAATCCGCCGAGATGTGCAAGGTGGGCGACCCCGCGCTGAGTGCCAGTCAATTCAAAAAACACTTCAAGGACGGCAAATACAATCGCAAAAGTCTTCAGTTTCATCGGGATCGGGGGAAGAAGAAGCATGATCCTCAGGTCTGGAAAGAACATGGCGGTGGCGATTATTATTCCGAAAACAGCGCCGCTTGCGCCAAGGCAGGGAATACTGCTGTTCCAGTTGGAAAGCATCCAGAGTCCGGCGCCGCAGAGCCCGCTGATCACATAAAGATTGAAAAACCTTGCCGCCCCGATTCTTGATTCGAGAAGGGAACCGAAAAGATAAAGTCCCCACATGTTGAAGAATATATGGGCAAACCCCCCGTGGACGAACATATACGAGAAAAGCCTGTAAACCTGACCGTTTCGCACGTCGGTGGAAACCAGGGCAAGAGCTTCCGTAACCTTGTCCGACATCACTGATCCCATAGGGGTGTCCACACCGGTTTCGGTCATTTTCTGAATAAAAAACACAAGCACGTTCGCAATCATGATAATCATGGCCGCACTCACCGGCCATGAGCGCGAATCTCTCAGGGGATTTCCCATGTAATTTCCATCTGGCATATTTTTAAAATCCGTATTTTATTTGAGCTGATTGTAAAACTTGCTTTTTGCAGGAATTCAGAAGTCAGGATCTAGAACGGGATTTGAATTCAAATCCAGATTTATTCTGACTCCTCTGAAACTTGCTTTGAGTAGCTTGCGACATCCTTGGCGCAATCGGCCTCTTCGTCTTTTGCGCTCGGAGATCGCAAACTAGTTAAGTTTTTTATTGATAAAACTGCGGCCACCGCAGTAGGCCGCTGAATTCTGACTACATGACCTTCTTACCCAAGGCCTCGCTGTATCACTTTGCCGGGTTCGGAGAAGTCGGACTCGCTTAATTTCAACGAGCCAAATCCGAAACTTTTAAGGGCGGAAAGGATTTTCGATGCATTCCCGCGATCAGCCTTCACGAATAAATCTAAATCGCCGGTATACCTCGGGGCTCCAAGAAAGGCAAGGGCATAACCGCCCACAATAACATATTCAACTCCGTGATAGTTGAACAACCCTATAAACTCTTTGAAGTCCCTGTGTATTTCCATGATACTGCTTTCTGAGAATTTCCACTGCCCCTATGCGTTCTTCGGGCGTCTTTCCAAGCCAGTATTTCAACTCATCCTTCTGGGACGGCCTTTTGATCTTCCCGATTTTCACGCATTTCGCAATCATGTCAATACTCTACATTATCAAATCCTCTTGGCAAACCCATCTCCGACCATAACCGTAAATCCACATCTCCTCCTGCACCTCTATGTCCATTCGATGTTCGGCCTGTCCTGAGTTTATCGAAGGATTTTCAGTTCTATCTCCTTTTATACCCTATAAGGGTGAAAATTTGACTTTTGGCGAGCCAGATTGCGGAGACGACGGATTCCTACCTTGGCGCGCTGGTTAGTCTTTTGTGTTGCGGGCAACGCCCGCCTTCGGCTTCAGCCCCCTTGTCGCGGAAACTTCCATGGGATTCTCGGGCCAGAAATGTTTCGGATAACGGCCTTTGAGATCTTTTTTCACGAGCTGATACGAACTCGACCAGAAACCCGGGAGATCGGAAGTGGTCTGAACCGGACGCATTGACGGCGAGAGGATTTTAACAAGGACAGGGACTTTTCCGCCGCCGGCACAGGGATGGGTTTTCGTTCCGAAAAGCTCCTGGACCCTCACCGCTAAAACGGGCAGGTCCCCTTCCCTGTAATTCAGCCGCACCATGGAACCGCTGGCGACCTTGAAGTGTGATGGCGCAAGCTTATCAAGAAGTTCCCTGTGTTTCCAATCAAGCAACCCGTTCAACGCCTCATGCAGATTTATCTTCCTGAAATCCTCGACTCTTCTCACGCCGCCCAGGAACGGGGAAAGCCAGTCGCCGGCATTTTCCAGAAACACATCGTCGGAAAGATCGGGCCACTCGTTTTTCCTGTCAGTTCCTGCGGCGAACACGATTCTCCCCCTCAGGTTTTCAGTTTCATCGGTCCACGGCAGAACTGAAAGCCCTCTCATCCTGATTCCGTTCAAAACCGCTCCGTATATTTTACGCCTGTCCGGATTTCTAAGCGGATATTCTTCGAGAATTATTGAGCCGAAGACACGTCTGCCGAGGGCATCCACCGCACCTGCCCTGTCATTCCACTCCACAGTTTCAACAATCCTGATGTTGCCGCCGAAATATTCTTCAAGATCACTTCTTGCAACAGGCGCGGCAAGAAGGATCTTCGCATCCTTCTCCTTGTCATCAAGTTCGGCAACTGTCAGAAATTCCTCCTTTGAAAGAGGTTCTATGTTTGCGAACTTCGCAGCCCTTCCGCAGGAAAGAAGATATATTGAGTCCTGCCCTTCGCGCCGTTTGGCGATTCTGTCGGGATATGCGAAACCGAGAACGACTCCCGCCATTTCCGAACCGCATTCACGAAATTCAATTCCAAGCCTTTTCCTGAATTCCTCTGAAAAGTTCTTTACACGCCACCTGACGGAATCGTCAATTCTATTTAATGCAGCACAGGCATCTTGCCCGTGTCTTAACAAATCCAATCTCAGTCGTAAATCTGAATTCCTGTTTCTCGTCGTAAACTTGATCAAATCTCTTTCCTCAAGGATCGCCGCTATGTCACAGGCGAGGCTCCCCAGCCCGATTCCGGAACTGCGGATGATCATGTTCGCGAGACGCGGATGAGTTCCTGCGGCGAGCATTTTCCTGCCGTGCACCGTGATTTTTCCTTTTTCATCAACCGCTCCGAGCTCAGTCAGAAGCTCGACTGACTGTGCGAATTTCGCAGACGGAGGAGGATTGAGCCACTTCAAAGCCGAAGTGTCGGCGACACCCCATTCGGCAAGAATCAGTGCGAGATTCGCAAGATCCGATTCCAGGATTTCAGGAATGTCGTATTCCGGCATCAGTGAATTCTCGTTTTCGCCCCAGAGCCTGTAACAGACTCCCGGACCTGTTCTTCCTGCGCGTCCGCGCCTCTGATCGGCGGAAGCCCGGCTCACCCTGACAGTTTCAAGATGCGACATTCCCGTCCGGGAATCAAAAACGGATTTCCTCGAAAGCCCGGAATCAATCACGACAGTTACGCCGTCAATTGTAATACTGCTTTCGGCAATGGAAGTGGCAAGCACTATTTTACGTTTCCCGGAAGGCGCTGGCTGAATGGCCTCATCCTGTTCCTTCTTATCCAAATCACCGTAAAGGGGACGGATCATAATATTGTCCGGAAGCTTCAACTCAGATCGTATTTTCTCCTCGACCCTGCGGACTTCACCGACACCGGGGAGAAAACAGAGGACGCTCCCCGCCTCGTATTCAAGAGCCTTTTTCACAGTCCTTGTTACTAAATCCTCCAGTCTTTCCCCGGAGGATTTAGTCATATATCCGGTGTTGACATCAAACATTCGCCCTTCGCAGGAAACCAGTCCCGGCTTGTCAAAGAGAACAGATATCTTTTCGGGATCGAGGGTCGCCGACATTATGAGAATCTTAAGATCATCCCGCAGGACAGTCTGGACATCAAGTGCAAGAGCAAGGCCGAGATCGGTATGAATGCTGCGCTCGTGAAATTCGTCAAAAATGACAAGCGCCACATTTTTCAGTTCGGAATCACCGAGTATCTGCCGGGTGAATATCCCCTCCGTCACAACTTCGATCCTGGTGTCACGCGAAATCCTGCTGTCGGTACGCGTTCTGTAACCGACAGTCTTCCCGACCGACTCCCCGAGATTGTCGGCCATCCTGTAAGCTGCTGAACGGGCTGCAAGACGGCGCGGTTCAAGCATGATTATCCTCTTCCCGTCAAGCCACGGTTCATCGAGAAGTGCAACCGGAACAACCGTTGTTTTCCCAGCCCCGGGCGGAGCTTTGAGGATGACAGAATTAGCCTTAACCAAAGAAGCTTTCAGTTGCGGCAGGATTTTCTCGACGGGAAGAATCATATTAAACTCAATTACACACACTGCAGTCGTGTCCCATCGTATTAACAATATTCCCTTTGTCATCACAAGTGAAACTGATAACCGGATTACATATTTTCGATGGAGTCAAACATTTTGCGCCAGGTATTTTTAAATCCAATGGGTCATATACTGGTGTTTTCAAGCCATTTGCAGTGCAATGAAGAACCGCTTTGCCCTTAAGCTTAGCGAAAACAGCTTCATCCGGATGTCTACTGTCTCCGGCAAACAATACAGCCTTAGTTCCCCTGTTATTTTTACAGAACTCGAGATAACTGCGATGATTTTCTTTGGATTTAGCATTTAAAGAGTTAGATGCTCCATGGTGCGGAACTTTTATAATCAAGGCCTTTCCTAAATTTATTTTGCGAGCTTTTTCATAAGCGTCATTCCAGTTCTTTTTAAGGGCATCTCCTCCAAGAATAATTATTGTATCACCGTATTTCAAAGCTAAAACAGCCGACAAACTGTTCTCTTCAGGCTCTTCATGATTTTTACCTTGGACAATATCTTCATAAACATCTTCTATTTTGTTTTTAATTCTCTCGCTTGGACTTAAACAGTATATTTCAACCTGATCGATAACCGTTGCAACTTGGTTGTTCAATAGAGAACGGCATACGATCTTGCAGTCTTTCACACGCCAAAAGAGTTCTGTCAATACCTTGACTTTATCTCTAAATAGTTTTTCAGTAAGAGCATCAACAGGGGAAGGATATTTCTCTCTTTCGGTGCAGACAAAGAAAAATTTTCTTAGCGATGGAACGGTATGCCAGAATTCATAGTCCTGCCTTATTCTGACAACCTCAAGGAGATCTTTTGCATGGTCTAAGTGAGGATGGGTGAGACAGAGAAAATGTATTTTTTTATCTTTAACAAGTTCAATTATATGCAATCTGTCGACTTTTTCAGAAGGATGAGCGTCAACGACACCAATACCACCACCAGGAAACGTGATGATAATTGTTTCGCCTTTTCCTGATTCATAGAAGTCAAGTTTTATCATTTTCCTCTTTTAAAAGAAGATTTCTCCATTTAACTTCTTCGGACGACAGGCTTATTGCTTCACGTGTCATATGTTCCCTACTAGCAAGAGGTCTGAACTCCTGCCCTGTTATTATTCCAGCATCAGTGACTATCACGACATAATCCATCTCGAATGGCTGATTTCTATGACTTATTCCCGCAGACTCAAGAATTTTTATGGGAATGGCATATTCATAATGATTGTCTGCATCTTGAATAACAACAATTGCTTTATCTCCCTCAATTTTCAGGAGAAATCCATTAAGTCTTTTCTTTACTTTTTTGTTAAAAAAACCTGTTCTTCTCTTATCGGATGAAACTGAGTGCCGAATAGGCACTTCATTTAATGGTTTAGCGCAATCCGTCTCATAAGAAGCATAAGTGCTTTTTTCGCTGTCCATCGCCATATCTATAGTAAGATTCATAATTTATAAAGTTCCTTTAATATTCCGAGTTTTTTCATGGCGTTTTCAAATAATGAGTCAAAACCACTTTCCGGCGGCTTTTCTTCCCTGAGAACAATTTCAAGCATAAAGCCATAAGGTGGAGGCTCAACAAATCTGGCGGTTCTTGCATTTATACGGCTAATCCGTTTCTGTTCCCGTTCGGTTGAGTTGATCACTGCATTAAAGTTCTTTTTCTGGGTGGATGTGAAGGTAAAAGTATTTAAATTCACAACAAGATCCTTACTGCCAGACTTGAAAGCAAAACTGTCATTCCTGTAAACAGGAATCATTCCAATCGCGTCGGCAAGAACATCAAAGTCAGGCTTTTCCTCTTTCTTGAAAAACATTTCTGAAACTTTGAGCGTCTTTGCAAGCTCATCTATTGAGTGGATAGGCCAATACGATTTCAGGTTAACAACATTCATTTCAATATTAACAGGCTCGAAATACTTTAAAACTAAATCTGTCAATATTTTGGTTTTATCCAGAAGTATCTCCAGTTTTGGATTTTCCTGTGAAACGTTAAGCGAAGCTGAATCAATCTGGACATCAATACATTCTTCAGGTAATTGCAGATTACCGCCTATAGGTTTTATATCGTTAGGCATAAAACCATGATTTGTCTCCGCTTCAACAAGAAATTCTCCGAATCTGTCCAGATAGCGGTATCCTCTATCATATTGCTGCCTGAAAGAAAAATTAAAGTCAATCCAGTTCATATAATTCCCTTTAAATTTGAATTATTAGATTAACCCGAATGAATTGCTTTTTCAAGTATACACCTTCTTATTTTTCTTATGCGACAGGAAAGTTCATTTGTCAAACACTATCCTTGCAGATCTTCCAGATTTCCTTGAATTGTGTTTTGCTTCATTAGCAATCCTGTCTGCCGTTTTGGAATCAACGCCATTTCCTGCATTCTTCCTCAGGATTTCCAGAATCCTTAATGCTGCAGCCTTTCTCTTTATATTATCCATACGCTCAATCCTGCAATTTTTCATGTGCTTTAGTTTTGGCAACAATATATTCCATAACAAGCGAACCCACCATAGCCAGAAGTATTCCCGGCAGTAAAACCAGTGTAAAAAAACGCAAAACAATAAAGAACAGACAAAGTATCAGATCAAATGTCGAAGCCTGATTGCCAGCCGTCAGCAAGGTGGAGACAATATCCTTTTGAGAAACATAATTGAAAATGATGAAATATAATGCGATAATGACGACCACATGTATTGCATCCCTTTTGTTTTTATTTTTTAATGGCAGCTTAAGATTCATTTCCCGCTCCTCTCGCAGAATTTTGCAAATTCATCCTTTGACAGGGCTGTCATCATGGCAAACATGATGGAGTTTCCGATATGTCCGCCTGTGACAAAATTGCGTTTCCCATCCGCATCGTGCGGCGCGCCGCAAAGATATGCGGTGGCGTATAAGTTCCTGAACATTTCAGAGTCGCCATGAATTCTTGTCCCGGCAATAGCAAAACCGGTGGCCGACAACCCGTACCCGAAAATTACAGGGCCGGAATCTATGTCACCACGCTCCCCCTTACATGAAGACGGATATTCCTTTATTCCCCCGAAACCCAAAACGCCTCCGCGAAGTTCGCGTTTCACGGAAAGGTACAAGGATTTTGAAAATTCCGCATCCATGAACGAAATAAAATATAATCCGAGACATGTTCCGGAACCGCGCGGTAAATCTGCAGGCTCTCCATTGCTTCCGTCAATGCACTGATAAAGCAGGCCTGTTTTCTTATCCGTATAATCATTCTTCATCCGGAAAACACATCTTTCCAGCAGTTCCGAATGGTCTTTCCCTGTCGCCTTATCATATAAGCCGATTGAAGCAATAGCGGCACAATTGTCAACAGGATAATATTCTCCCGGATAAGTCTGAAGCAGCAGAACCGGAGATTTGTCCAATCTCCTTGCCAGCGCTACTGTTATCCTGTCATTCAGCTCACTGTATTCCGATTCGCCCTTCAGTAAGCGGTGAAGGCTTAACAGCAAATTGAAATATCCGAGGTAAGCCGCATGGTCATGGTCGGAATTCAGGGAATCTACCGGATCACTCTGCCAGCTCTGCTTGTCAAACTCCCTTACGGCGGGAGACAGTATCTGGCGGATGCATTTCTCCATTGCAAAACAGTATTCCTCTTTTCTGTCCGGACACAAGACCGCCATCTGCCCGAACCCCATTCCTGACATCATATAAGTTCCGAAGAGCCACTCGCCGTTAAACAGATCCGATCCGGTCTTGAAGTTCTCCCTTCCGATCTCATTGGAAACAAGGATTTCAGCCTGCGCCGCCATTCTGTTCTGGATATCGCCTTTATTATGGAATATCCGAACCGCTTCCCTGGCACACCAGTTATGGGGGATAAAGTAAAGCCCGAATAAAAACAGGACTGATAAAACGGTCAGCCTCAGGAAAGATTTCAATGTTATTTTATTCTTGAACATCGCAAAAATCACCTCTTCGGGTTGTCAATGGTTTCTGAAAACAGTTTTCCCCAGTTGTACATGAAGAACATTTTCTCCTTGGGCAGAATTGTATCAGCGGTGCCGATCATCGGACGGAGCGCTGTCATCATCTGGAGTGAGGTGATCAAAAATATCAATATCCAAAAAAGAGGATAAAACATGTTCTTGCATTTAAGCGAAGTCGCCGCCTTCAGAAGAACTCGCATGCCGAAAAGTGTACTTATCAGCCAGAACACAAGATGGAAGAACCCGATGAAAAAGACCGTGCTTGTGGACTGGGAGAAAACCCAGGCTATGGGCGCAAACCCCACAATCAAAATCGAAAACACCGAGACTGACGAAAGCAGTACAAGAAACGCCTTTCCAGGTTTTACATCTATTCCCGCAAGACAGATGAAAATATAAAAGCTGGGGAAGCAGAACAGTATTGCCAATATCAGCCCGACTATGATTTTAGCAGGCGACATGTACCATTGAATGCCTCCGGAAAAACTCCCGACAATAACGCCGTATGCCGACAGGCAGACTATGTTTACCAGCAGGACGTTGACTAAGAACCCGAAGGTTGACATTCTATCGAACCCGGTTATGACTTTAAGCGGATCCTTAAGAAGATTCTCGGTGAGCCAAGACACTCTGTTCACATCTTCAGAATCAGGTCTGATTGCTTTTTCACCGCCCTCCTCCACGTTCAAACTGTTTTTCCCGTCATTCATAACCGCCTCCCTTGATTTTTGCTATTAACAGTTGCCAAGTGTCCGAGTTGATCGTAGAAATACAGAAATCATTATATCGCGAATAAATCCTGTTGGAGTTCAAACTTTAGTTTGTCTTTGTACTCACTAACTTACACACGCTGTGAACTCCAACAAGACGCAAGCTAAAGCTTGTACTCCAACTTAATCAATTCTGGCATCTACCGTTTTGTCGCCCTTAAAATTCAGTCCCAACAATCCATCATTTTACAATCAAAACATCAGATCTTTCGCAGTATGGAACACCGCCTCAAAAAAGTTTCCGGCAAATGCATTCTCCCTCAAGAACTCAACAGCTCCCTTAGGTCCGCCTATGAAAGGGCGCATAATCCAGGAAAGCTGGGAACCCAGGAGCAGATTCACGGCAAGCCATGAAAAGATTATCCGCCGGGATTCTACCTTCGATTCCGTGAGATGCAAAACCAGTTTGTAAAGGTGCAGATTCGAAACCGCGCCCGCAAAAGCTATTGCAACAACATTGAACAGTAAAATCCCATGATGCGATATTATGGAATTCGGCTCTGACACGGAGGGGCAGTTCCATATCAGACAAAGCATGAGCGGTGCGAAAGATGCGAGAATAACCGACGCGATCGTGAACGACATCAGAACGGCAATGAAAGATTCCCTGAATGTCATCTTTGCACCCAGAACCTTTGCAAAAATACCGTTAATCAGCGCATTGCCTACGGTGACCAAAACAATAAGGAATGGGAATTTCATGGCGACATAGAACCCCTGGAGCGGCGCCCTCCATATCCCGACACTCAAGCCATAGACCGAACTGCATAAAATTGCCAATATAAAACATGAGTACAGACACTCATTCCCCGAGTTTTTTATCAACCCGGCGAGTTCCCCGGGAATCCCCCTGCATAATTTCCGTATTGGAAAATTCATTCTATACATTTACCGTGATTACGCCGTTGCCGTGCATGACTGATGCAAATTTCTTCTCGGGCTTCAGTGATTTCTTAGCCTCATCGAGGCTTTTGCTCAAAGCACTTTGCAAGGCAAAGTGCTAAAACATTTTTATTTTTTTATGAACATAAAAAAACTATACCGTTATTTTCAATGCCTTTACCGCTATTTCCGCGAGGTCGTCGAGGACTTTGTCGGGCGTATTCAACGGCGGAAGGAAGTAAACCGTATCGCCGAGCGGCCTGAGAAGAGCACCGAGTTCAACGGCGTTCCTGTAGAAGCTGAAACCTGTTCTCCGGACTGCGGAAAAAGACTTCCCGGTGTCAGGGTTTATTATGTCGGCTGCGGCGATGAACCCTACACCCCTGACATTTTTGAGGGCGCCGGTTTCGGAGGCAACCCATTCCATGCGTCTGCGAAGTTCGCAGCTTCTCCTTGCGACATTCGCAACAATGTCCTCATCCTCATATATTTTCAGAGCTTCCAGTGCTGCGGCTGCGGAGATCGCATTGCCGCAATATGTGTTCGAATGCAGAAAAGAAGTCCCGTTCATATAATCGCCGTAAAAAGCATTGTAAACCTTATTGGAACACAGCACTGCGGACATCGCACCCCAGCCTGCTGTAAGACCTTTTGAGAGGCAGACAAAATCCGGAACTATTCCGGCATGTTCACACGCAAGCATTTTTCCGGTGCGCCCAAACCCCGTCATGATTTCATCCGCTATGAGGTGGACGCCGTTCCCAGCGGACCAGGTTCTGAGTCTGCGGAGGAGATCCGGACTGTAGACGAGCATGCCTCCCGCACCCTGAACCACCGGTTCAAAAATTATCGCCGATATCCTTCCGGAAAACTTATCGAGGAACTTTTCGGCCTTCCTCCATTGAATGTCTTTCATTTTCAGCCATTCAGGCGAATCCGAACCGGAAAGATATGGAACTTCTGCGATTTTCGGGATACTGATCATCATTGACCTGTACGGCTTCGAATAGGCTCCGCAGTCACCGGCGGCAAGGGTGAGAATCGTTTCACCGTGATATCCGTTTTTCAGGGCGAGGAATTTATTTCTCCCCTGACTTCCGGTCTGAAGGTTATACTGCAGGCTCATCTTCATCGCCACTTCAACGGCGGTGGAACCGTTGTCGGCATAGAAAACCTTGTCAAGCCCGGGCATCAGCGAACACAATCTTTCCGAAAGCTCGACAAGTGTTTCATTGCAGGTGTTGGCCATGATCACATGTTCGAACTTCTTGATCTGGGATTGAACGGCTTTTCTGATTCCGGGATGGGAATGTCCGAGACTCTTGCACCACCATGAACTGATGGCGTCGATAATCTTTCTGCCGTCAGCCGTGTAGATAAAAGCCCCCCGCGCCTCCTTCACCTGAAGCGGCGGAAAAAGCTCGTAGTCCTTCATCTGCGAACACGGATGCCAGACGTGTTTCAAATCCCGTTTCTGAAGATTGGCCATGTTTACCGTAAGATTGAACATCAAATGTCCAACACGGAATATCCAATGTCCAAACAAGAAATGAATTCCGATGAAAATTGAAAATTGAGTGTTGGATATTGAGTGTTCATAAACTTTAAAATTCCGGCTTAGTTTTTAAGCGCTTGAAAAACCGCCTCATAATCAGGTTCCTGGGCGATTTCCGGAACAAGCTGCGTATATTTCACTTTTCCGTTCTCATCTATGACAATCACGGCTCTTGCAAGAAGCCCGGCTATCGGGCCGTCAACGATTTCAAGACCGTATTTCTTTCCGAAATCCCTCTTTCTCAAATCCGAAACAGAAACGACATTCTTTATTCCTTCAGCCCCGCAGAATCTCGCATGGGCAAAAGGAAGATCTTCGGAAACACAGAGGACGACGGTATTCCCGAGTTTCGAGGCTTCCCCATTGAATTTCCTTACGGACATTGCACAGATCGGGGTGTCAATGCTCGGAAAAATATTGAGAACTATTTTCCCGCCTTTGAAATCCTTGAGGGAGACATCTGACATGTCTGTTTTCGTAAGGACAAAGTCAGGGGCGGTTGAACCGCTTGCCGGAAGATCCCCGGAAATGTGGATCGGGTTGCCTTTGAGTTTGATTTCTTTCATCGCGCCTTCCTCCATGTTATTTTGCCTACCTGAAATACAGCCGGTCATGAAAACGGCCGACATTGCGGACATCAACAAGTACAATCTAACCATTTCAAACACCTTTCACAAGCTTGCAAACGCTTTGTGTGGCAAGTTTTTCAACGGACAGTTGAAAAACTTTTCCTGAGACAATCCCTAAATGCATCGCGGAGGGTGACAGATGTGTCGGTTGCGCGGCAGTCCGGATTTTTTGCGAAGTTCGCAAGGGTTTTGAGACGGCCCCCTGCTCCGGCAAGACAATAGCTGCTCGTGGCAACTGTACGTCGTCCGGTCTTTACCATGTTTTTTTCATTCTTGAAAAAAACAACCTTGATATCATCTTTTAATTGGGAAGCCTCGTCAATAATCATCTTTATCTCATTGTCATCAAGATCAATCAGGCAGACAGTATCCTCAAACGGAAAAATCCGGAAAAGATCCTCCTCTGAAAACTTCCCCTGCCGTATCCCGTAATTCTGAATAATGAGCATGGCTGATGAAATATTCGCAGTAGAATTGAAAAATGCGCCGGCGGTGAGTCTGTTGACCTCGTCGGGTGTGATTTCGTCCTTAAAAGAGGTTATGCTCTTACCGGAGGATTTGGCGGCGGATGAAAGAATATCATGAAATCCATCTGAAAACCTGAATGAATCCGGAAAACAGGCGGAAACATTTGTCATCCTGGATTCAATTTTCACGGTTTTATGCTTCTCGACATCCACCTTCGCCTCTATCCAGGCAAGAGAGGAACCGTGGCTTCCAGGCTGGACATACCAGCTCGAAACACCGAGATTCCCACCCGGAAACTCCTGATGCGTATGCGCCCCGAGAATCAAATCAATCTGAGGATATTTCGAGGCGATCCTGCTGATGCTGGAATCGCTTCTGTCTCCCTGAAAACCGCCCTGGTGGACTGCAAGGACAATCATATCACTTTCCGCCGACATTACCGCAGGCATTATTTCATCAAGAGCTTCGGATATGCTTCCAGAGGAATACCCCTTTGACCTGTCTCCCCAGTGCCATTTGTCGAGAGACGGAGCTGTCATTCCAATCACCGCTATCCTCACGCCATTCTTGACAAAAACTTTCCACGGCAAAGTCATTCTTTTATTGTCAAAGTAAAGGTTTGCAGCAATATCTGCGGCCTCTGTTTCATTGAATACCCTTAAAATCCTTTCAGAGCCGAAATCAAAATCATGGTTGCCAGGGATCCAGGCATCATATTTCAGCTCGTTCAAAAATCTCACTCCGAGCTCCCCGCTGCTCAGGCTCCCCTGGCGGGAACCCTGGAGGATGTCGCCGCAATCAATAATAAGGCAGGCATCACCGCCACCCGCTTTTTCCCGTTCCGAATCCAGAGCGGCGGCAAGCCGGAAGATTCCGGGCTTTGAACCGCCGTCCACCTGCGAATGGATATCTGAAGTCTCGAGAATGGTGATTTTCCTCAACTCTCCCGCAAAGCCGGAAACCATTGAAAAAAATAATATTGAAAAAAATGAAGATAAGAATTTTACCATAGTCCCCCTCTTTGAACAAAGCTGAAAAATACCTCCTGAAAAAGTTTAAGCAAGCGGGCGCAGCGCTTGTTTCAGAGTCATCCCGCAGGATGACGGATGGATGGATTGCCGGATGAATGATCGGGCTTGTCAAGCAAAGACCAAAGAAGAAGGATTAGGAGAAGAATTCCAAAAGAGGCATTTTGGATTTTTCCAATGTGTTGATTTGTATATGAGCCGATTTCAAAACTCAAATTTAAAGGAGCGCGGGTTTTCTTACCCGCGGAAATCTAACTCAAGCGGCGGACTGGAAAGTCCGCCCTCCGTTAGTTTTGAATCGGCTCAGGGTAGTTT
>JBAYFV010000001.1:0-40002 GCA_041666985.1 Victivallales bacterium | reverse complement strand
TATGCAAATTTTTCCGGACGTTTGGAATTCAGGAGTCAGAAGTCAGGATTCAGAATTAAAAAAATAATATGAACCGAGTTGTTTTATTCTGACTACTGTCTTCTGAATTCTGGATTCTTTTTGATAGGGGTAGGGCAAAGCCCGCCTTAGAATTATTACTTCCCGAGTTTCAAGCTCCAAATCCAAACAAGAAAACAAATCCAAGGACATGCCTTGCGGCATTAACAACAAACCAACAAGAAACAACTGAGAATCTGTTCGTAGTCAAGCCCGCAAGGGCTGTTCTATCTTCTTAATTCCGTATTTCATTTATCAGAACCCTGTGTCTTTGCGCCTTTGGAACCTATTTCCCTAATTCCTTTTTGACCTCGGCAAGAAGTTTTAAGAAACGTCTGCCGTATTCGACGTAATTACTGTACATCGCCGCCTGCTTGTCATCCTCGGAGACTGATTTGTCATGAAAGACGGTAACCATGTGCGGCTCCATGGAAAATCCGCCGTCATAACCGCCCTTGAGAAGATCTTTCACAATCTTCCTGACGTCGCCGTCACCCTCGCCGGGGAACGTGAAAACGTTTTTCCCGTCAACAATACGTCCGTCCTTGATATGCACATAGACGACATGTTCCCTGACGGCGTTATAGAACTCCCACGAGCTCTGTTTCCTGTAGGGGGGCTTTCCCCTGACATCGTCTTCAACCACAGGGTTGCCGGTGTCAAAGACAAGCTTGAGAGCCGGTGAGTTCACACCTTCGACGAGACGGAGCGTATGCTCAAAGGAAAGGCCTCCCCATGAGTTGCAGTTTTCATGCACACATATTATCCCGGCGTCTTCAGCCATCTCTGCTATGACTTTGATCCTCTTTACGGCCTCGTCGCGAAAATCCTTTTCACGGAGCTCCTTCGCAACCAGGAAACTCATTATGCGGATAAACTTGATCCCCAGCCTCTGCATTCTCGGAATCGCCTTCCTCATTTCCTCATAGCTTGAATCGGGAGGTTCGGTGATTGGTTTTGCCCAGTTGCCGATACCGCTGCCGAAAGAGTTGAAACTTACGCCCGCTTTTTCAAGCTTGGCGCATACTTCGTCAAACTGTCCGTCAGTTATGGAAGCAAGATTCCCGCCGCAAAGCGCGCGTGTCTCTATGTATTTCCAGCCGAGTTCCCGTGTCGCTTTAATCTGACCGTCAAAATCGGCTGACGCCTCATCTGCAAATCCTGTAAAATACATTTTCTCAAATCTCCTTTATTAAATATTCCAGACTCATCTTAAGGGAATCAAACGGATCAATCCTGCAGACATCCTGCTCGACAATGAACCATTCGGTGCCTGATTTCCTGGCGGCCCTGACAATTTTCCCCCAGTCGAGGTTTCCGCTGCCCACTTCAAGCATCTTCGGCTGGCTCTCAATTATCCCGTATTCCTTGAGATGCAGGAGGGGCAGCCTGTTTTCAAGCCTCCTGCACCATTCGACCGGATTTCCGCCGCCGAACTGCACCCAGTAGGTGTCAATTTCACCCTGGAGATATTCGGGACTGGTTTCATCATAAATGATCTCGAGTCCTGTTTTCTTCCCGAACCTCTCAAACTCAATGCCGTGATTGTGATATGTGAGCACCTGGCCTGCATCCCTGAGCACTTTGCCGGACTTGTTGAGAGCGGCGGCAAGCTGCTTGTAATCCTCTTCCGTCTTTGGGGAAGTGTGGGGCCACGGATAGGCGGTGTATTTGCATCCGAGCAGATTAAGTTTCTCCACAACCTTCTCCGGCTGGTCGAATATCATCTGGCCTGACTCGTGGGTTGCACAGCAGGTCAGCCCCTCGCCGTCGAGCATTTTCCTGAGCTCCGCGGTGTCAATGGGGCCGAGTCCCGAAATCTGCACTGCGTCAAAGCCGATCTTCTTGACTTTCTTAAGGCTTGTCGCGATGTCTTCCGGCGTCTTGAGGAAATCCCTCAACGTGTAAAGCTGGGCTGCAATATGTTTTCTTCTCATGACTGTTTCTCCTTTTTATTGTTTACCGTATGACGCATTCATCTCAGCCGATACGGATTTGACTTCTTTTTTCCTGAACTTCGAGCCTTTGACAAGCCTCCCCAATAAATCCGCATATGCTCCGGCATCAAGCGGGAGGGTAATTGTTTTATCCTTCATTGAAGAATAGAGCATCGCGTTCGCAAGCTCCACGGAATTTATGCCTTCCTCCCCGCGCACCAGGAGTTTTGAGCCGTCAAGGATTGCGTTTACAAAGTTTTCAATAATCTTCTGGTGGGCCGGCGCCGAGCCTGTCTCCCGGTATGGAATTTCAACGTTCCATGTCTGCGGCCCCTCAAATGCCTTGTCTGTCGTCCTGCAAAACTCCGAAACAGGTTCTTCCGTCCTGTTGAAGGCGATCTTCCCGTCTTCAACCACGACGCGTCCGCGGTCGCATGTTATTTCAAGCCTGTTTGTTCCGGGAGCTTCACCGGTCGAGGTGATGAAAACGCCTGTCGCCCCGTTGCGGAATTCGCAATATGCGGTGACCTCGTCTTCAACTTCGATATCATGATACTTCCCCACTGCGCAGAACGCCCTTATTTTCGAAGGCATTCCGAACAGCCACTGGAAAAGGTCGAGGTTGTGCGGACACTGATTGAGAAGAACGCCGCCGCCCTCGCCGCCCCAGGTGGCACGCCATCCGCCCGAGTCATAATACCTCTGTGTCCTGAACCAGTTTGTAATGATCCAGTTTACGCGTCTGACCTCGCCGAACTCCCCCGAGTCAAGAAGCTGTTTGAGTTTCCCGTATATGCCGAGCGTCCTCTGCTGGAACACCGCCGCGAAAAGAACTTTCCTGTTCTTCCTGTGGGCGTCAATCATCTTCTGCGCATCGGACTTGTGCACGGCTATCGGTTTTTCCGTGAGAACATGGACGCCCGCCCTGAATCCTTCAATCGCAAGCGGGGTGTGGGCGTAGTGCGGCGTGGCGATGATGACTGCATCGATATCTCCCGACCTGATCATCTTGACTCCGTCACAGTACGCCTTGACGGAATTCCTGCCGGCAAAAGCGTCAGCCTTCGCCTTGTCCAAGTCGCAGAGGGCGACGAGCTTCGCCCTCGGGATGTTTTTAACAAACCCGACATGGGCGGCCCCCATATTCCCGAGACCGACAATTCCGATTCTAACTTCCTTCATTTTCATTCTCCCAGGTTATTAATTCCGGACATATTCTAATTTTAAACTCTTCATTCCTGTTCTTACGTTTCCGCGCAAGCCATTCGACGGATTTCTCCCCCATCTCGTCCCACAACTGCCTGAGCATGCCAATCCCCCTGTATCCGCACAGGCTGGAACTGTAATCAAAAGTCAGGAAGAAAAAATCTTTCCCGGTGTGCCAGCCGCGGCTTTCCGCCATGCTCACAAGGGGGAACGCCGCGCCTATATGCGTTGAAAAAACAGCTTTCATCCTCTTTTTTCCGGAAAACAGTTTCCCTGTCAGGAAATTCAAATCCTTTTTCAAGTCCTTGAAATCCATCCGGAAAATTCTTTTCCCATCCAGGTTCAGACCCATTTCAACGGCGAGTTCATAGAATGCGATCTGCCTTTCGGCTATGTAGGGGGAGTCGGGATTGTTTTCCGATGTGATGAATATCACTTCCACGCCTGCGTTCCCGACAAGCCATTCGAGTCCCTTCCTTATGCCTTCGCGGGCATCGGTGACAATATGGTCGAAGCTGGCATAACTCCTCCCTATGAGCAGCTGCGGGACTCCGGCATGTGCAAGATATTTCATCACCATGAGCTGTTCGTACGGCGGACGCACCCAGATCACCGCATTCCCGGGCCGGGCCATTTTGTCGAGGTTTATTTTGATGTCGTTTACGTTGTAGAGGAAACACGGCAGGTGTTTCTGGAGTTCGGATGCGAGATTCGCAGTTTCGGCGTCCGCGTAACTTCTCAGGTCATAATCGCCTGCAAGGAAAACCTGTCTTACCGGTACGGAATCAGAAGTTTCGCCGACATAGGTTCCGGCACCCTGCCTGCCGTACAGATATCCGTGATTGACCAGCCCGGAAATCGCCTTGTCAACCGTCCCCCTCGAACATGAATACCGTTTCATGATCTGGAATCTGGACGGTATCGGATGATCCTTCGCAAGACGCCCGGTCTTTATATCCGAAAGTATCTTCTCCTTCAGTATCTCGACTTTTGAATACATCTGCAATTAAAGGCCTCGGTAAACATTTAAATATCAAATCAACTGCAGATATAATATGACCGCTTGCCTAATATTTCAATACACTACCCACTATATATCCTGCCTAGTTGCCTAATCCAAGACGAGGAGATATTCATTACGGGAAAGAGGCGAAGCGACCGGGTGTCCGGGCGCGGGAAGTTCATAGTCCTTATCGGCCCGCCTCCGTTTTTCCGGGGACAGAGGGTTCGCACTTGAGTTCGCGCAGGATGTTTTCGCATACGCGGTCGGCAAGGCGGTCATTACCCGCCTGGTTGAAGTGAACCTGGTCCGGATTCTGCCATTCCTTGACATGCGGCAGTGTGTAGAGATAAAGATCGTTAATGGGGATTTTTCTGGCTTCCATGATCTTTGCGGCCACAGCATTACGAATCGGTATGTCTTCAAACCGCGCACCGGTACGGCTCATGACTGGAGTGGTGCTGGACCAGATCAGCTTGGCGCCGGTACCCTGTAGAATATCAAGGAGCTCGGAAAGGTTCTTGCCATATTCCTCAGGAGAATAGCGGATATGCATGGGCCCGGCCTCTGCTGTAATTTAATATTTCAATTCCCTCAACCTATTCTCAATGCATTCCAGCCCATAATCTTTGCGAATTTCGAGAGCGCCTGCATTTTCTTCCCGTAAACCAGAGCCAGGTGGTGCGTCCCTCCGGCCCTGCTGTATTCAGCGAGAAAATCCTCAATCTTAATCGGCGGTTTTATCCAGCCGCGGACTGAATTCTTGAACTTGCCGTCACGGGCCTTCTCTACCGAAACTGTCGCCATTATCAAAGTATAGGTGTTGTCCTTGCCTGGGGCAAGGTTGACCAGCGTCGCCTTGCCTGGCTTAAGCCTGCCAGCAGCAAACAGCGGCGGATTTGTATCCTCAATCGGGAAAGCGCATTTCACAAGTTCAGGCTTGCCATCCAGCAAATTCAGATTGACCTCTCCCATGTGCGAAAGGAAAATCCGGTTTGATTTCCAGTCCGGACAGAACATTTCGGTGAACGTTGTTTCCGGATATTGAGACATAAGGGCTCCGACAAGCGAAGCTGTCAGGACATCCCCCTCCCCTGCGTATCCGATGCCGTCCGCCATAGCCTTTGACGCTTCGAGAAACGGCACAGTGGGCAGGCCTGTGCGATTTCCGCACTCCATGAAATTCACAGAGAAGGCGGACAGGCTGTTTTCCTTTATCCATTTACGCACGGCAATCCCGGCTCTGGCGGTATTGACATGGTCTTTCACTTCCTGCTTTGCACCGGCGGACATTTTCATGTTGCTGCGGATTTCAGCCTTTACCTCGGACGAGTTTTCCTCAGGCAGATAACCGTTGACGCATTTGAAATCAAAAGGTACGGCCGTTATTCCCATCTCCTTTTTCAACCTGTCGAACGGCACTGAAAAATCGCCCATGCCCTTGAACGGATTCCCTATCAGTCCGGTGCGGGAATTACGGAGTGAATCCGCAATGCAGACCGCCTCCAATGACTGAAGCACCCTCTCAAAAACATCCGACTTCCGCCAATGTCCCGCCTCAATGATGAAATCCTTGCCGTTGCGGAGAAGAAGGTTGCACATGTCCTGCACGCCGTGGATGCCGTGGTTGAACATTATCCTCAGCGGAGCCGTGTCCGGCGAAAATTCATAGTCGGGGGTCGTGTCAAGAATTATGACCGGAAGCTTTGTGGCCTTGAGCGCATTTGCGGATTCCAGCGAAGGCGAGTAGGCGAGATGGAGTGAGACGATCGCCTGGACTCCCGCATTTTCAAACGATTTTATTTCCTTTGCGAACTCCGCAGCCAGCCTGCATATCCGCCCGGTGACAACTTCGACACCTCTTTTCCTGAACTCACCGGAGATGAGCATCAGGAACCTTTCCATTTCAGGCCTGAACCCGCTGCAGTTCTTGTCGTAAAGTTCGAGGTACTGCGGAAGCAAACCTATTTTCATCTTTTTCATATTCCAGTTATCCCTTTCGAGTTAGTGTAAAAAACATTTTCAACGTCCGTTTTTGACAATCCGGTTTTTTCGGCGGCAACTTTGAATGCGGCAATCTCCTCGTATATGAAGAATGAAAGGCGCTCCGCCTCCCCGCCGTCAACTTCCATCATGTTGGGATCGCCGGAAAGATCCCCGTACAACCCCCTCGGAACGATATTGACATAGATTCCGCCCTTCTCGATCCTCCTCATCCTCATCCTGCTTATCGGCATGTCGCTCCCGAAGAGGATGCGTTTCGGGCCGACGGCCTTAATCAGCTCTTCGAAGATCAGTGCATTTGTGTTTGCGGAAATATCGAAAAACATTTTTTCCGTCCCGGACAAAGTTTTGAAAGCGTCCCCCATGTCGCCCCTGCAGTACGCCCTGCCGACATGCGCAACAATGAGTTTGATATCCGGGAAGTCGCGCTCAATTTCCATCAGCTGGCTGATATTCAAAGGGTCGGCCAGCCGTTTTTTCCTCGGCAGATGGAGCATTACAATCAGGCCGTGCCTGTTCAATACCTTAAGATGCTCCCTCGGAAAAAAATCATAGATGCATATTTCACCGGCAGGAATCCTGTCCGGAGCCAGAGAGAGATAACTCTTCGCCCCGCAAAACTTGCCGGAGATGATTTCCGTTTCCAGCTTTTCCGGACTCCATGCCGGATCTGAAAATATCAGGGCCGGGATATTCTGCCCCCGTACCGATTCCTGAACAAACAGGTTGTACGCATCCACTTCACTTCTTTCCGGAAGGCCTGCAAAAACAAGAGGTGTCACGTTTTTGCCGGGAAACATGATTCTGTATGTCTCCTGAAGATCGCCGAGAGAACATTCATCGGCTACGCGTGAGGGCCAGGTGACATTCCTTCCGGCGCCCACCTGCTCCCTGCCCTTGTTTTCCTTTGCCCACAAATGCGTATGCACATCTATGATGTTGTCGGGAAGAAAATCCCTGACGACATCGAGATAGAAACGCCTGTCTACGTCCTTGTATTCAAATAATCTTTCCATGTGTACACCTTTTTCTGGTTGTTTTTCATTTAAATTTATTTAAATGAAAAACCATGATATTCATCGTAAATCTTCTTGTTGCGACCATATGGCTCAACAGTTTTCGATTCAACCTTCAAAGTATTGAACCCCTCTTTTTCATTCCTGAATATTCCCGCCCCGACTCCGGCCATCACCGCGGCCCCGAGTGCGCCGGCGCATTGCCCACCCGCAACAATCAACGGAATCCCCGTCACATCGGCGACAATCTGCGTCCATACCGGACTTTGCGACGGACCGCCAGCCATGACTATCCTGTTGAGCCTGTGATCTGCGTTTGTGAATTTCCCTATTTTGTTTCGGAGCATATAAGCGGCGCTCTCCATGACAGCCCTGCAGAAAAATTCATTTCCCATCACCCCCTCATATGAAGTCCTCGATGTCAAATCGACAAAGAGTCCACCGGCACCGACCGGAGACTCTCCGGCTTTCCTGCTGAAAAGCGCATACTTCTCCTGCATTGATAAATTCTTACCGTCAAATATGCTGTTGACACAGAAATCAATTTCGGCCCCTATTTTCGGAATCGAGAAAATGGAGCCCCAGTCGCCTCCCTTCAGGGACATGAAAGGATCCAGCAGCATTCCTTCGCCTATGGCGGCCTCCCTGTCGCCGACAGGATGAAAACCGACCCAGGAAGTCCCGGTTGATATCAGCAGGCTGTCCGACTTGAACACACCTGTCCCGATTGCCGCCGACGGATGGTCAAAAGCGCCGGAGACTAATTTCGTATTCCTGTCAAGGCGGGTGTCCTCCCGCGCATCCCGACATATTCCTCCGATGACTGCAGCAGAGGGAATCAGTGTTGACAATGATTTTCCCGGCATGTCAATGATGTCCAAAGACGGCTTATTCCATTTCAATCCGCGCTGATCAACCATGCAAGTGGGGGTGGCGGAGGAATAATCAATGGCCCAAATGTCCGAAAGACCGTGGTTAACATAGTCCAGGTCGGTGCAGAAACGGGCTTTTCTCCCGTAGGTTTCCGGCATCTTCTCCCGTATCCATGCGAGATTCGCAAACGGAAAGGATCTGAGAAAAGGCCAGCCTGTGGTCCTGTGAACTTCAGATGTGTCCATCTTTTCAAGGACTTCAACCCCTTCTGCCGAAGCCCGATCGTCCATCCAGCATATCGCATTTAAAAGCGGTTCGCCGTCCCTGTCGAGAAGAACCGTGCTTCCGCCTGCGCCTGATATTGCAACGGCGGACACAGGGCTTTTCGAAGGAATCCCGGCAACCAGCTTTCCGATCAGCAGGCGGATCTTCCGGTAATGTCCCCCTATGGAAAACTCTATGTGGTGAGGTTTGGGATATGAAAGTCCAGTAGGCTGTTTCTCCTGGCAGATGATTTCACCAGCCGAAGAAATGACCACGCCCTTTATCGAGCTTGTGCCGATATCCAATCCTATGAGATATTCCTTCATGATCCATTTCCCCTGTTAATTTTTCCGGAACGGAAAAATTTTCTTCCCTGCATCATGCGGCTCCGCGCTTGCGGATGATCTTTGCGGGCACACCGACGGCCACGGAATAAGGAGGTATGGTCTTCACCACAACCGACCCGGCGCCGACCACGGAGCCTTCCCCTATGTCGGCTGAATAAACTACGGACACGTTCATGCCGAGATAGCAGTCGCGTCCGATGATGACCTTCTTCGTGAACCCGCCTTGCGAATAGATGGTCTTGCCGGGATCGTCGAACTTATGGGAGTAAGGGGTGATTGTGATGTTCTGCGCAAGGAGGGCGTCATCGCCAATCTCCAGCCCCCTGTGTCCGTGAAGACAGCAACCTGTCCCGACGTAAACACGCTTTCCGATTTCAATGTATCCCTCTGCATTTTCAGTGTCCAGATAGACACCGTATTTCAAACGCGCGCCTTCCTGCAGGGTAATGCCGCGTTCGGAGCGGGCCATGAGGGCGCAGTGGTCTTCAATGCACACGTTGTCGCTGAGGGTCACATACCGGGGATTCAGGATTTTCACTCCGCAGCCTATCCTTACATTCTTCCCCATATGGCGCAACAGCCCCGCATAGTATTCATGCCGCAGCGTCGAAGCCGCCTCCGTGTCCGTATTCAGAAAAACTGTCCTGTAGAAGGCTTCCTTATCCTCCTCCGTCAGATTCCTGTACGCTTCTGTGAAAAACCGTTCAGAATTCATTGAACACCCTTACGCTCTTTTTCTTTTCAATTGATTCCCAGCAGGCGGAACAGGCGGCAATGCACTTCGCCCCCTCGATTTCATTTACTGTAATCGGTTTCCCGTCGAATACGGCCGCTTCCATCTCCTGCACGTACTTGAGCACCGACATAAGATGCCCCGAATAAGCCTTGCCGTCAAAATCCTCCGCAACATCGTCTTTGGCAAAATGGACTTCCTGGCGCGGAGCGTCATGCCTTCCGCCTTCACGATATGCGGCATGGTAGTTCACGATGGTGCCGTGCGTGCCGAAGATGCTGACACCTTCCATGGGCATGACATCACCGCAGGATCCGCCGGGCTGTTCGTGAATTCCGCAAAGGGTCGTCACTCTGGCGATCAATCCGCTTTTGAATTTCATGTTGATGAAGAAGTTAGTCTCCTTGTCCTGCGGATATCGCATATCTACAGGGCTGGTGCAGCCGTAGGCGTGGACTTCTTCAACATCGCCGAAATACCAGCGCAGATGATCAATCGGGTGGCAGGCGCCGCCGTAGATAATGTCCTGCGGGTGTTCGTAGCGCCAGGCGCCGCGATCCAGCACCTTCCAAATATCTCCATGGACGTAACTGGCCTCGGCCATCATCGCAGTCCCGATTTTCCCGCTGTCGTAGAATTTCTTGACCTCCTGATGATGTGTCACGAAACGCCTCGTCTGGCCGACAAGGAATTTCCGCTTGTGCCTGCGCACGAGACGGACAGTCTCCCTTGCCTCGTCAAGACTGACAACCATGGGCTTGGTGCAGATGACGTGCTTGCCGCTTTCAAGCGCCATCCGTATCATGTCCATGTGGAGATGATCCGGCGAGAAAATCCCGACAATGTCTATGTCCTTCCTTTCAATCAGTTCGCGCCAGTCACTCGTCGCATACGGCACGGAAAATTCGGCTCCATACTGGTCAAGCCTGTCCTTGCGAATATCGCAGATGCCCCTGACCTCTGAGCGAAACCGTCCCCGGTGACGATTGACGTGCAGCATATTGCACCCCATCATAAGACCGATCACGCCAATTCCCAATTTCTTTTCCATAGGATGTTGTTTCCTTTCTGAGACTATATTATTGCACCTGTTATGATTGATTCAAGCATTTTTTGTCATTTTTAATCATAAATTTCCTTGACAAGGAAATTTATCCGCATATAATTAGGTTGAAGAGGTAATTTCAAAATTGCCGAAGGTAGGGCGGTTTCTCCGAAACCGCCGCCTCAGAACGGACGGCTCGGAGAGCCATCCCTACCTTGAATTCGTCAATTTTGAAATTGGCTCTGAAGATAAAAAAAGGGTGTAAAAGTTTTCCCTGACACGCTGGCACAGCGATTCTCCAGGGGAAAAACACGATGGCGCTCTGACACAGGATTATACTGAGGGATGGAAACAGATGGGCAAGCTTGAAAAAAGGACGGAGAAGCTGATTGGTCTGCTCAAAAGCGCTGAAAAGCTGGACATCGCAAGTGTCGTAAGCGCTTTGAAAATATCAGAGGCCACCGCACGCAGGCTTTTCACCCTGCTTGAAAACGAGGGGAAAGTGATAAGGATACACGGCGGCGTCAGGCTGGCTCCCGAACTTGGATATGACTATTCCTTCAGGATCCTGGCGTCCCGCAGGAAAGAGCAGAAATCGGCAATCGGCGAAGCGGCGGCGGAAATAGTCGGCAACGGAGACATATTGTTTCTTGACTCCGGCACCACAATCCTGAGATTCGCCGAAGCCCTCTCCAGGAAAATCCAGGCCGGTGAACTCAAAGGCGTATCAGTTGTCACCAATTCCCTTTCCTATATCGAAACGCTGTCCACCTGCTGCAAGGTCATCCTGACAGGCGGTGAAATCCGCACGGAACGCAGGGATGTCTGCGGAGGCGTCGCCGAAAAAAATCTCTCACAGTATCATTTCAACAAGGTCTTCCTCGGCGCAGATGCGATAAACCTGGAGAAGGGCTTCATGACTTCGGATGAGAAGACTGCGGAAATCTGCAGAATCGCGATAAGCAATTCAAACCTGACTTTCGTCCTTGCCGATTCGGAGAAATTCAACAGGAAGTCTTTCGTGACCTATGCGGACATCGGCAGCGTGGAGGAAATCATCACCGACGGCAATCTTGACAAGAGGACAAGGAAATCTTTTGAGAAGAAGGGAATAAGGATAAGAAGTGCTGAAGTTTAGCGGCTAACTGGGAAGATCTCAGTTTTATCAATCTTAATGGCAAGGAGCTGACACATGAAAAAAGAGAAGAAATTAAAAGTTTTCGACACCGACAAGCGCATCCGGCTCGGCATATGGGGCCTTGGACGCGGAATGAGCTTCTACAACACCTGCAAGTTCCTCAACATAGACGTGGTCGCCGGCTGCGACTACAACCAGCACATGCGCGAAAATTTTCTGAAGGCAAACCCCGGCGCCTTCGTCACGGCGGACGCGGACGAGTTCCTGAAGCAGGACTTCGATGCCGTACTGCTCGCCACATTCTGCCCCTCCCACGCCGGCGACACCATCAAGTGCCTCCAGGCAGGCAAACACGTACTTTCGGAAGTGACGTCTTTCTTCACAATGGCCGAAGGCGTGAAATTGGTTGAAGAGGTTCAGAAACGGAAGCTTGTTTATAATCTCGCCGAAAACTATCCCTTCACCGCCGCCAACATGTGGCTGGCAAACCGCTGGCGTGAAGGTTTGTTCGGCGAACTCATGTATGCCGAATACGAATATGTCCACGAATGCCGCAGCCTCTGCTACACCTACATAGACGGCATTCCGGTCAAACCAGGACACACTGTCCACAATTGGCGGAGCTGGTTCAACTTCCACTATTACTGCACCCACTCGCTCGGTCCGGTCATGGTCATCACCGGTTCACGTCCGACGATGGTGGAGACATTCCCCGTCCGGCAGCAGATTGCCGGATACCTGGGCAGGAACGGCGAAGGCAACGGCAGCATGACCCCGTCACTCATCAGCATGAGCAATGGCGGCGTAGTCCGCAATCTCATGGGAGCCGCCACCAATGACAGCCACAACCAGCGCATCTGGGGGACGCTTGGCGCATATGAGATCGGCCATGACGGAGTGAAGCTGCGCCTTGGCGGTTCGGGCCAGTCACCCATGATGCAGATAAACCCGCAATGGGAAGGACTGGGCGAATTGGCGGCCGGCACCGGACACGGAGGCGGAGACTTTTGGACGCTTTACTACTTCGCCCGCGAGATATTCACCGGCGAAAAGGGACCTTTCGACATCTACGGCGGCTGCGATGTCACCATTCCCGGCATCCAGGCGCTGCGCAGCTCCCTGGAAGGGGGGAAACCAATGGAAGTGCCGGATTTCCGCAAAAAGGCCGATCGCGACCGCTACCGTTCCGACGACTGGCAATTGGAGCGATACGATGTCAAGCGCGGCGTTTTCGGCGGCGCCAAGCTCAACGGGAAGGCGGCCAATTTCAGCACCACCATGAAAGACATGATTTTATACGCACCCGCCTACCGCGCCTATGCGGACTGGAAGAAGGTGCAATCGGCCATTACGACGCCGGAAAAATTCCTGCCGGTAGCCGTTAAGCTGCTGGACAGCTATGACAAGCTTGTGGCGGCCTACAAGGATGCGCGGGCGATTGTGAATGCGTATCCGAAGTCGGATGGCGCACGGGTGCTTTCTGAAATGCTGGAAGTGGGAGAAGAGAAGAAGGTGCTGGACACCGGCTTCCTTCCCGCACTCAAGAAGGACGTGGCCTCGCTCCGCAGGAAGTTCAAGAGGTCGCCCCTTCTGCCGGACAAGAAATAGTCAATTGCAAGTTTCCGGACGGGAAAATGCGCCATCGAGACAAATTAGGAGTCGTAAAAAAAATTGAAGCAGCACAAGCCTCCGCCTTGTGGGCTTTCTAAAATACAAATTCCTATACGATAAATTTAAAATTATTGAAAGACGAGGAAAACAAAATGAGCAGCTCAATCGGATTTAACGCATTAGAAGACAAGTGGCAGGCCAATGCACGTTTGGCGCTAGACACCATTGACATGCGCCCGACCAGAGGGATCCCGACATGGCTTCTGAACGACATGCAATGGTCGCATCTGGATGATCTTTCCGGCAATCCGCCGGGCAGCTATGAAAGAGATCCGATCCGGGTCTACCGCGAATTCTCAATTAAATCGGGAGTCTGCTTTATCGACCAGTGGCTGGCCGAGAACCCTTTGACCATGAAAGACCAGGGTTATGGCGACAATACCCAGCGCGGAGCCACCACCGGTGCAGAGGAAATCATCCGCGACGGGATTGTAATCGATTCGCCGGAGGCCGCCGTTGAGCACATGGAGAAATTCCTCTTTCCGAAATGGAAGCAGTGGCGTTGTGATCTCGAATCCAACGCCGATGAAGAAGTTCGCAAGCGCATCGCCGCCGAAGTCGAAGTGCAGCAGCTCTTCGGCATGAACATGCTCAAGGGGCCCTATAGCGGTTTCTTCACCTTCCCCGGTTTTCTCTACAGTCACTACGGCTACGCAAACTACTTTATGGCATACGCGCTCTACCCGGATGTCATCGAATGCGGCTTCAAGATTTATGCCGACGCCTCCTTGGCGTTTAACCGCATCGCAGCACGCGCCATCATAAAAGGCGGCCTGCCGAGGCTAATCCGCCTCGACCACGACATGGCCGATTCACGTGGCACGCTGGTTGACGTAAAGACGCTTGATGGACTCTGGTTCCCGCAATTCGCCCGCTCGATCCAGCCTTTTCTTGATGCCGGCATACGTCTAATCTGGCACTGCGACGGCAACCTTATGCAGATGGTGCCACGTCTCTTGGAATGCGGTATCGGCGGCTTCCAGGGATTCCAATATGAAGACGGCATGGACTATGAGAAAATATGCAAGATGAAGACACGTGCCGGAGACAACCTGTTTATCATCGGCGGAGTCTCGGTAACCACCACACTCCCCCTCGGCAAGCCTGCGGATGTCAAACGCCAGATCGACTGGCTTGTCGAGAAAGGCCCGAAGGTCGGGCTTATGCTCGGCTGCTCCAGTTCCATAGCGCCGGGGATGCCGATGGAAAACATAAAAGCGCTTATTGAAGGACTCGCCCATTACCGTGAGCATGGCAGGAAAAGATAATCAAACACAGAGGCGCAAAGACACAGGAAATCCATATTGGCTTGAACTAATATTTCACCATTAATGCAACTTGTGTCTCCGTACACCTGTGGTTGGTGATTTCCATATGAATTAAAGGAAATGCAAATGAAAAAAACAACAAAACTGAATCTCGGTATCGTTGGCGCGGGTGGACGCGGCGCCAGTTTCAAATCGGCCTGCGATGCACTTGAAGAAAACGTGTCCATACACGCGGTCTGTGACATAAACGAAAAAGGGCTGTCCGCCGCACGTGAACGCCTTGGGGCGCACGAACAGTACACCGACTTCACCGAAATGCTGGAGAAGTCCAGGCTGGACGCCGTGATCATCGGAACGCCGATGCATCTCCATGTCCCGCATGCGGTCGCAGCGCTGAAACGCAATCTGCACGTGCTGTCGGAAGTGACCGCAGGCGTCTCAATCGAGGAATGCAGGGAATTGGTTCTCGCCTGCAAGGCGAGCAAAGGCGTCTACATGATGGCGGAGAACTACACCTATACAAAACCCAATCAGATCATCAAGGAGCTGGTGCGGCAGGGTCTCTTCGGCACCCCTTACTACGCCGAAGGCGAATATCTGCACGAACTCAAGCATATGAATGAACACTCCACCCCGTGGCGGCGGCGCTGGCAGACAGGGGTGGACGGCATCACTTACGGCACCCACAGCCTGGGGCCGATCCTCCAGTGGATGCCCGGAGACCGGGTCAAGCGCGTCTGCTGTGAAGGCACAGGAGTTCGCCATATTGACGGCACGGGCAAGCCCTACTGCCAGGCCTCCAGCACCATGCTCTGCAAAACCGAAAAGGAGGCGCTGATCAAGATCCGGGTGGACATGCTGTCCGACCGCCCGCATGCAATGAACAACTATCAACTGCAAGGCACCGACGGCTGTTACGAGTCATCCCGGGGCGGCCCCTGCGACAATGGCAGGATCTGGCTGCGCAAACTCAGCAAGAATATCGCCTGGACCGACCTGGACGCTTTCCAGACCGTTTCCGAGCTGGCGGAAAAGTACATGCCCGAAATGTGGCGAAAAGCGGGCGAGGCTGCAGCCAAAGCCGGACACGGCGGCGGCGACTATTTCGAAGTCCTCGACTTCATTGATGCAATCCAGGGCAAACGCGCCCCGGTCATCGGCATTCACGAGGCCATGGATATGACCCTGCCGGGTCTGGTAAGTCAGCAATCGGTCGCACAGGAATCGGCATGGCTGCCGGTGCCGGATTCGCGGAAATGGTGAAGCCAAGCGGAGTGAAAAATTTTCCGAAGCGGAAAATTTAAATAGAAAAACCTTAATAAACAGTAAATGGAAAAGATGGAGGAAAAACGGATGAATACAAGACACCCCGGCATCGAACTCAGGCTTGCACAGCTCTTTAAAGACAAAAAGAACCTGGTCATTTCAGCGGTTGACCATGTGGTTGAGTACGGAGATCAGCCCGGACTGGAGAAAGTTGAAGACGCCATCAAAAACTGCCGCACGACAGATGCGCTGCTCCTGCCTCGTTTCATGCTGGAGCGCAACTGGCCGCTTTTTGCGGAAGCGCCCGCCCCCGTACCGGTGGTGCGCATCAACTGGTCGGCTTCTTTCTATTACCCCCTGGAATATCGCGAAGGGTTCACGACAATCGCCACCACCGTGGAGGAGGCCGTGCGCGCCGGCGCCGGCGCCGTAATCTGCTCTCTCTTCCTCGAGGAGAAAGACGACCGCGCACGGGAGACCCGTAATGTTGAGATATTCACCGAAGTCGTACGCCAGAAGGAGCGCCTCGGCATTCCCCTGATCGGCGAGTGCTACGTAGTGGAACACAAGGAGAAAACCCCCTCCGAAGTGCATGCAAAGGTCAAGCGGATTTCCCGCATTATGGCGGAGATGGGCGCAGACCTGATCAAGACCTTCTACACCGGACCCAAGTTCTCGGAAGTCATTGAGAACACGCCCGTACCCGTCTTCACCATCGGTGCGGACAAGCTCAACACGGACTTGGAAGTGTTGAAAAAGGCCGCAGACTCCGTCAACGCCGGCGCCCGCGGGATCATCTTCGGACGCAATATCTTCATGGCGAAAAATCCCGTCCGCCTGATCGACGCACTGAACGCCGTAATCAATAACGGGATGAATCCGGATGCCGCACTGAAAAAATTCAGACTCTAAGAACCCGCTAAAAAACAACCTGGGCATTTGACGGGAAATACAGGCGTTTGTATTTTAGGCGCAAACCCTGAGCATATCGGGCATACGCGAAGGGTGAAGCAACGAAGAATAAAAATGCATGGATTCCCGTCCCGAAGGGCTGGCGTTCTTCCGTCCGCTTATCACGTTGCTCAATCGTCAAATATCTTCAGATATCCTCCTCTTTCGCGCCATGACAATCCATCCGGAATCTTCGCCAGCAAAGCCCAAGTTATTTTTTAGCTGATCCTTACCGAACTCTACACGGGAAAAACATTTTTTATTTTTTTACTTGACAATCAAATCCAGCATTGTACAGTAACCACCACTGACAACGTTTGCAGTAAATGGAGACGCGATGGTAACCATCAAAAAAATAGCGCAGGATTTAAACCTGTCGGTGTCGGCCGTATCACGGGCATTAAGTCCTGTCCCGGAGAGAGTGAAACTGGTTAACTCCAGGCATCGCAAGATGATTATCGAAGCGGCGGCTTTCATGGGCTATAAACGCAACCGCCAGGCGGAATTCATGCAACGTGGACGTAATGCGGCTATCGGCGTATTTGTCCCCGAAATCTGCGATAGCCAGATGTGCAATTTGATGTTTGGGATTGCAGAAACTGCTTTTAGCCATGGATTCCCCGTGAATTTTCATCCAGGCATTGATGCAAAGTCGTATGAAGCGTTCATCAGGGCTAATTTGAATAATCCCAGCGCGGGCATTATCTCCTACCCGCCTACATTTGACCAGACACCCCATACGGCTGAGTTATTGCACAAGTACCACCAAGGACATGGCAGGATATTGCTTCTGAATACCACAGTTGCCGAAGACGGGATACCTTCCTTGAACATGGATGAAACATACGGCGGCAAGCTGGCTGCCCAGACGTTAAAAAAACACGATTGCCAAATATATTTACACTGCGCCTCAACAAAGCATGTATCCAAAATGAGAATCACGGGCTTTACCGAGGAACTTAGTGGAAATAGAATTAACTCCATCCCCCGATGTGCAAAATTGGATTTTTGGCAAAACAAGCTGAAGTCTTACTCCAGAATTGGCATCTTCGCACGTCACGACCTGGCTGCCGGAGAATACATCCGTCAGTTGCGCCAGGCTGGAGCTGATTTCGGTAAAAATGTTTTCATTGTCGGCTATGACAATTCCCCGTTATCAGAAGTCCTCGACCCGGCTTTGACCAGTATCAAGCAGCCATTCAGGGAACAGGGCCGTAAGGCAACAGAGATCCTGTTATCTCTCATTTACGGGAAAAACGAAAATACGCCTATTGAAACAATGAAACCCAGCCTGATCAAGCGGGATTCGGCGTAAACATAAGGGAAACAGCAGGAAAAAGACGCTATTTTAAATAAAAGTTCCAGGCTTGGCAAAACGAATGCCAGCAAAAGGAGAAAAAAAATGAAACATGTAAATTACTGCAAGCCGTTCAGATTCACACTGATAGAACTTTTAGTGGTGATTGCGATCATCGCAATTTTAGCCGGCATGTTGCTGCCTGCATTAAAAAAGGCACGGGATGCGGCAAAGGGGATAGAGTGCATCAACAATCTCAAACAGCTGAATTATGGTTTTTTGATGTATGGCAATGACTATTGCGCATATTATCCCCCTAAGTACTATGTTAACTTTCTCGGAAACTGGAATCCCACATGGATTGGTCTTTTGGTTAGAGACCAATACACAAATGATTCTCTATACGATTGCCCTTCATCATCGGTATATTGTGGTGCTGGCACATCTTGGGGAACGATATCAAGCGAATATGGCTACAATTTCTTTGATGTGAGCCTCAAGAACCCTAACCAAATAAAATTGCCTTCTTCTACGGTTCTTCTGTCTGACAGCAAGGTTCCCTCTGTGGCATGGGGATGCAACATTTTTGTACGAAAAGGACATTATGCGGCAAACGGTTCATACCCCGTGTCAGACAGGCACAATAAAGGTTGCAACGTGCTTTTTATCGATGGACATGTTCAATGGCATTTTGCCCCGGAAATCGATTCGATGAACTGGTGTCCCTAAGAGACAAATCACACCTCCCCGATTCGGCAAAGGCGGGAGGCATACCTGACAGAATGAAAATCTCAGATAAGATATACCGGGTAACAGGCATATGTTTTAGTTCGCCCGGAGGCATTGAAAACATTGGAAGAAAGGCGCTGAAAGTTAAATTCCCATGAAAAATGTGGCACAAAATAATCGTCAGGACACATGCATCCTGCCGGCAGGCTTAAAATTCAAATTCCTATACGATTAAACAATGAGGATGACATGCCGTTTAAACGATTAATATCGATATTGAGTTTGTTGTTTATGACAGGGCAAGGAATGGCGCTTGAGCTAGCACCTATTTTTTCCGACCACATGGTTTTGCAAAGAGACATGAAAGTCCCAATTTTTGGACGTGGCAGAGACAATGAAGAAGTTTTTGTGTTTTTCAGAAATCAAAAAAAGAGTACGAGGTGCAACGCAAAAGGTGAATGGAAAGTTGAACTGGATCCACTGACAGTCGGAGTTGCGACGGAACTCAAGGTCAAGGGAGAAGAAGAGGCTATTGTTTTCAAAGATGTTCTGGTTGGAGAAGTTTGGATTTGTTCAGGACAATCTAATATGGAGTTCCCTCTCTTCAAATCAGATGCCGCCGCTAAAGATATCCCTCAATCCGAGAATAATAATATAAGAATCTTTACGGTCACGCCGGCATGGAGTGGCAAGCGGGCCGATAATTTCAAATGCAAATCATGGCAGGCGGCCGGTCCGGAGACAGTTAAGGAATTTTCAGCAATAGGATACTATTTCGGCAAGTATCTATACTCAAAAAATAAAGCGCCGATTGGGTTGATAAACTGTTCCTGGGGAGGAACGACAATAACGGCCTGGACTCCTATTGAGGGGGTGAACGCCCTGACGGGTGAGGATGATTATAAAAAATCGTTCATTTTGAAGGATTACAGAACTGAAGAAAACTTGAAAATCAGCAGAGAATATATTGATATACAGAAAAAATGGACCTCAGATGCAGAAGAGCGGTTGCGAAATGATACGCCATTAGCAATGCCTCCTCGTCCCCCTTTGCAGATAATGTGCACTTCCCCGAGCGATCCTAGCGTAATTTTTAACGCAATGGTCAATCCTCTGGTTCGGTTTGCTATTCGTGGCGTAATTTGGTATCAGGGCGAACGGGATCGTAATGACGGAGAGTCTTATCGTGACAAATTAAAAGCCTTGATTAATGGCTGGCGCTTAAACTGGTTGCAGGATAAAATGTTTTTCTATATTGTTCAATTAGCCCCATTTGATTACAAAACCGCACCTCATAATCTGCCGGCAATTTGGGAAGCACAGGCAAAAGCCGTTGAAGACAGTAATGATTGCGCAATGGTGGTTATCAATGATTTAGGCAATCTCAATGACATTCACCCCACGTCCAAGATGGAAGTCGGAAAAAGACTGGCTATTGCTGCTTTGAATAAAACTTATGCAAATAATGACGAGACTTACCGACACGCCAAGTTTAAATCTTATGAAATTATTGATAATAAGGTAATTGTTTCGTTTGATGATGCTAAAAGCTTGGCAACAGCTGATGGGAACCCCCCAAACTGGTTTGAAATTGCTGGCGAAAATGGCGTTTTCTATACGGCGGAATCCCAGATCGATGGGAACAAAGTAATACTTACTTCGCCACAACTGGCAAAGCCACAGTTGGTTCGGTTCGCTTGGCATATGAAAGCTCAACCCAATTTAATTAATGATCTAGGTTATCCGACCAGCGCCTTTAGAGCTGGCAAAAGTTTAACTAAAAATAAGCTTGAGGCTTTAATTGATCCAGGTGATGGGTGGGATGTGGTTTACGCTTTTAACCCGGTAGACGCAAAGGTTCAAGACAATGGCAAAAAATTGATTTATGATATTGATCATAGTAAAGAATTAGAGGGCAAAGCCTTCAAGCGCATCGCGTATTTTTTGCTACTGGAACGTAATGACGGTAAAGAGGAATATATTTACATTGAAGCAGGTTCTTTCACAAAAAATGTATCCATGCTTGGAGTGCCTGACTTCGCATCAAAGCATATAACCCAGATGTACATTAATAATCTATGCGTGAAGTCCAATGTTTCTGGAATTAAAAATGGCAGTTACGAGCGAGGTGGGTATTTGGAATTCTTCTACTCAGACCCTTCACCTATAAACCAATATAGAATCCCTTACGCTTCGGATCTGAATCTGGATTGGGGAGACAAAGGTTCTATTTCCGAGGTTCCAGGCATTGGTTCGATGCAAATACATAATTGGAAGGAGCGTCAGGTGCTGTTTGCTTTTAACAACTGGAAAACGGCCAAGGATGCGGATATTGGCATCGGCAATTCACCCTCTACAAACATTGACTGGACTAATACCAAATCAGCGCGAAACTATAAAAAAGGGCAAATGTTAATCTTAATCAAATGACGAATCCGCTAAAGAAACAAAGCATCAAAGGAATAAAGCCATGAATAGATCTCAAAATATTAGTCAAATAAAAGCGCAATTTGTATTTTGCTTTTTTATTATTGTGCTTGCAAGTTCTCTATTTGGCGCACCATCACTCTCGAAAAGCATTATTGAAGCTGAGGATGTTTTCTCAAAAGAGAAAGAATTCACGTTATATGATGACATTTATTCCAGCAACGGTCGTTATATTGCCTTAAAAGAGGGGGTTGCGGTGATTCCAGGGGAGGTGCTGGTCGCAGAAGTTCCATTCCCTCAAAACGGTACTTTTTCGATTTGGATCAGACTGCGTGATTTGACTTTATCCTTACGGGGCAGCAATGGTATAAGCGAACCGATAAAAGCCGGTTCCGCAGGACAGTGGGGGTGGGTATCCGCAGGAAGATATACCAGCAAGCAGATTGGCGCATTATTTGATTTATACGCTGTACAGTGTAAAACTGGCTCTAGCGGCCTTGATGCCATTTTGCTGTGCGAGGATCCCAACTTCCGTCCTGAGGGCGTGTATAATGAATATGCCAGGGATGATGTTGGGTCGGGCAGTCAAAAAACAACTGACATCGAAGACCAGGGGAAAATAGAAACTGTAGAGGTTACGGTATCTCCGCAAAACACACTTGGGAAAGTCAGTCCATATCTAGCAACGGCATGTGTTGATTTTCCGAAGCTTCATCTGATGGATGACAACCCTCGCTGGGATGCCACGATGAACACCTTTTTTCAAGGCAATATGTTGATACTGCTGTGTCGCAGTCTGAAGGAGGCGGATAGGGATGGTAATTTCTGGGACTTTGAAACTCTTGACAAATATGTTGAAAAAGCTATCAACGTCTGGGGATGCAAAGATCTGTTGTTTTTGCCTCAGTGGTGGCTGGAGAAGCCAAGACGTCACGATCAAGCCCCCACTCAGGCTGAAATGGATGCCGGAGAGGAGATTTTTATGCAGTTGGTCAGACGCTATGGGCAGAAAGGCAAATTCAATGTTAAATACTGGGCGGTTTGTGATGAATGGACCCTGAGCAGTTATTGGAAAAATCATACAGATGAGTTTGTAAAATATTATGCACGCTTGGTCCGAGTAGCCAAAAAGTTCAATCCTGAATTAAAATGTGGCGGACCAGTGAATGCTTGGCCATCGAGCCTGATTATTGCCAAGTTATTGGAAGAGTGTCCTCAAATAGATTTTATTGCATGGAATATGTATATTTCCGGCAACGCGGCAACCCCAATAGAAATGTTATACAAAAGAACATCTGACTATCTGGGTTCTTGTGTCGTTGCCAGCCGGGAAATTGCTAAAAAGATCAGAAATGAAAACCTTCCAGTAATTATTACAGCCTACGGACCGAACTATCGAGCTTGGAATCCTCCTGACTTCAAATTGGCTGGACCACCTAATGGGGTGTGGCAGGCATTGGCCATGAGCAAATTGGTGGAAAGTGGATGTTTTGCCGCAGGCTCATATAATGTTCAGACCCGTGATTGTGGGCTTTTTGGTCCACTTGACCGATATGGCATTAAAGGAGGCTATATTCCAAACGATATAGACGAAAAGACTATTTATATCAGACCTTCAGCCCGTGTTATGCGTTTTTTTCAAAAATATATTACCAGTCAAAACATATGCAGTATTACCAGTAAAAATGCCGAAAATGTGAATTGCCTGGCCGTAAATAATTCAGGCAAGGGTATTGCAATTGTCCTTGTTAATTTCTCCTCACGGGCAAAAAATGTGGAAATTAATATTCAAAACTATAAATTAACAACTTATAAAGAGTTCGATTTGCCGACAGAATATCTCTATTGCGATCAAGATAAAGTGTTGGCTGGACGCGGCTTTATCTTTAATGGGCAAGGTAACGCTAAAATACATTTCGCGCCATTTAGTTCATGGTTAGTTTATGTGGAACTGTAAAATAAAGGCAACCAATACGGAGGCTGTGCGTCCGAGATAGTGCGAGGGTAAAAGTAAAAGAACATAAAATTTGAAAAGGTTTATGGATATGCCTGGAATGAAACAGTTTTTATTTCCTCTCTTTGCGGCGTTTGCTTTCCACGCTGCAGAAGTCAGGTCTGCTGAAATAGTCAACTACGGAATCTGCGGCGCAAGCTCCAATATTTTGTTGAAGCGTGAATTGCCGCAGGCGCTACAGCAAATTCCAGACCTGGCAATTGTTTTTATCGGCACCAATGACACGGTAAATTCAAAAATACTAACCACCCCTGAAACCTACGAGAAAAATCTTCGTATAACGATAGAAATTTTCCAGAAGATAAAATGCGAAGTCATGCTAGTGACGCTTCCGCCATGCAATGAAAAGTTGCTGCTCCTGCGCCACGCTCGAGAGGCCTACGGTGATCTCATGCCCAACATCCGGCTTGACCGCGCCAACGAGATCATCAAAAAATTGGCGGCAGAATATAAATTACCGCTGGTCGATTTTGCTTCCGAGATCAAAAAAAACGGGACATCCGGAAAGGATTCGCTAATCCGCAACCCTGAAAACGGCGGGGGAAAAGACGGTGTGCATCCCAATGCGGCGGGATACCGAAAACTGGCGGAAATAATCAAAGCCGAAATTGACCGTATGAAACTGCACTGCGAGCGGATCGCCTGTCTCGGCGACAGCATAACTTATGGAGTCGGCATGGCCGGACATGGAACCGCTACAGGAGACACTTATCCCGGAGTATTGAAAGAACTTTTGTCTAAATAAGGTTAAAAACAATGAATGAGTGCAATGCAGATGTGTTAATTGTTGGTGGAGGCACGGGCGGTTGCGCGGCAGCACTAGGCGCTACGGAAATGGGATTGTCAGTCATTATGACTGAAGAAACGGATTGGGTTGGGGGGCAGTTGACATCCCAAGCGGTTCCTCCTGATGAGAATACCGCCATTGAAACTTATGGCGGCACTGGACGTTACCGGGAGTTCCGGACGCTAGTCAGGGAATATTATAGAAAACACTATCCTCTAAATCAGGCGGCGATGAATGACCAATGGCTTAACCCTGGACAAGGCAGTGTGTCAAAATTGTGTTTCGAGCCCAGGGTCGGGACGGTGGTATTGAATGAAATGCTTAAGAACAAGCTTAAAATCATGTTTCTCTCAAAATCCGTTAATGCGGAAGTGAATAATGATAAGATTTCCAATATTACGATCAAAAATCTAAAAAACGGCGAGCTGTCCTGCATTCAGGCCAAATATATAATTGACGCTACAGAATTAGGCGATTTGCTGCCTATGGCCCAAGTGGAATACGTCAGCGGTGCGGAGTCCATAACTGAAACCAATGAACCGCACGCAGTAGCGGGGCCTGCTCAAAAAGATAACGTTCAATCTTTTGTCTGGTGTATGGCCGCCGGATACCATCATGGAGCAAACCATGTTATTGATAAACCCGTGAATTACGCGTTTTGGCGTGATTTCCGTCCGTCAATGGCACCGGAATGGTCAGGCAAACAACTTAGCTGGACCTATTCACAGCCGTGGACACTGCAGCCTAAACTTGGCGGTCTTGGTCTTATGGAATATCCATTGAACCCTTCAGACACCTATGACTTGTGGCGTTATCGCAGGTTAGTTGCCAGGGAACATTACGATCAACCCGCCGACGAAGTGACTTTGATTAACTGGCCGCAAAATGATTATTTTAATGGCAACATCATTGATAAAACAGAAGAGGAAGTGCAAAAACATCTTCAAGCAGCCAAAGAGTTGACTTTGAGTTTGTTCTACTGGATGCAAACCGAGGCCCCTCGCCCAGACGGGGGAACCGGTTATCCCGGATTATATCCAAGGCCGGACATTACGGGTGCCGAGTATGGCTTAGCCAAGGCTCCATACATTAGAGAGTCCCGGCGAATCCGCGCCAAATATACCATTACCGAGCGGGACGTGAGCAAAGAGTTGCTGGGCGATCATGCGCTGCCGTGGTTTGAGGACAGTGTCGGTATCGGCTCTTATTCCATTGATTTACATCCTTCAGCCAACGGACACAACTATGTCCACTTATCCGCCGTGCCATTTCAAATTCCTTTGCGGAGTTTAATTCCCGTGAGAATCAAAAATCTACTCCCCGCATGTAAAAATATTGGCGCCACCCATATCAGCAATGGTTGTTATCGTCTCCATCCGGTGGAGTGGAATATTGGCGAATCCGTCGGTTTATTGGCGGCATTTTGCCTGCAACATAAATATTTACCGGCACAAGTCGCCGGAACGCCTAAAATCCTAAAGGAGTTCCAGGCGCTCCTTATTAACCAGAAAATAGCATTAGAATGGAAGCATCTATGAATAAAGAATTAATGAAGAGTGCCGTTGTGCGTAATTTGGAATGGTTCAAACGTTCAGGAGTAATGTTACCCGCAGACGGCAGTTGGGGAGTGGCGGAACGGGTGGCGGTAGCTCAAAACGAGGCGATTGAAGAAATGCTGAAGGCCTTTCCCGCCTGGACTAAACATGACAATTATTACATTATCGAGCAACGGCGGGCCGATTGTTGCTTTGAAGCCGCCTGGTATTTCCTTGAGGCCGGCAGACTGGATGCTCAATATCGGCAGATTGGTGAAAATATTTTAGATTTTCTTTATTTTCGGAGCGGACTGCTCAATCGTTATGATGCCAAATATCCTATCGGCAGTTGGAATTGGTCGCATATCAAATGGGAGCCAACAGTCTATTTTGACGACAACTCCTGGTGTATCTTCATCCAATTGGCGATTGCTAAAAACTACCCCGAACTGGACGAAAAATACAGGTGTACTTCCTGGGCATTGTCCCTTGCTGACGAGTTAGCGGTGGCGGCTAACCGCACCTTCGGCCAAGCCAGCGCCTCCGGGAATTGGAAAGACCCGCAGGCGATATGGCGGGGGCATTATGATCTTCCACATTGGGGATCCCTGGTTTCATTAGCGCTGGCTAGCGCCAATGCCGTCAGGCCCAGGGCGGAATATGTATTTGAAATTCGCCGTTACCAAGAACATATCGCTGCAGAAGCCAGGAATCTCATTGCCAGCGAGCAGGCTTATGCCCTCTTGGCCTGTAGTTATTGTGCAAAAAAACTGGGTGATTCCCTTTACACTGATTTAGCTGTCAGATTGGGCGACTTATTGATGGAAAAAATTGATCCGGACACAGGTAATTTGCCGGCAGAACACCGTGAGTCGCCCGTAGGGGTGCACCTGGTTGACACTATTTACACAATGAACTGGGCTGCGATGGCGTTGCAAGGGCTTTTTGAACTTACCAAAAGTTCCATAGTGCAAGAAAACTTAGGCAAAATGTTACAGCTTTTGCTTAAAATCCAAGATTTCTCCACCCAGGATTCCTTTGCCGGCTGCTGGCGCGGCATGTATGATCTAAATGCTAAAACATGGGGTGGCGGTGATCGTTACGAAGGCGGCAGCGGGAGTATTTACACTGGCTGGACGAACACCACTATTGGTTTGACATTGCTCTGGAAGCTTAGCGGAAAATCACTAATCAGTTAGTTTTTCATGAACTGGACTAAGGACACCTATAAATATTGTTTGATTATTGGAGATTGAGGTTTGGAATTTGAAGCCAGCATGTTTTAATATGACAGGAACATAAAACAAGATGAACAGAAAAACATCCACAAAAAAACTGAAGACGGGGTTCACAACCGGCGCATGTGCAACCGCCGCCGCGAAGGCCGCATGGATGCTCTTCAACGGCGAGGAGGTTCATGACGAGATAAGCGTCATATTCCCTGACAGGAAGAAACATTCGCTTCCGGTGAAAAGCGCCGAGATGAATGACAAAACGAAAACCGCAACTGCGTCAGTCATAAAAGATGCCGGAGACGATCCGGATGTCACCCACAAGGCGTTGATAACCGTGGAAATATCTCCGCTGCCCGCCCGCAACATCACCACCAGGGATTTCACTGCGGATATCCTAAATTCCGCCTTCGTCATAAGGGGTGGAAAAGGAGTCGGCCTGGTCACAAGGAAGGGACTGCCTGTTCCCGAGGGGAAATGGGCGATAAATCCAGTGCCGAGAAAAATGCTGGCGGACAATATCCTGGCCTGCAAATACAAGACAAGCGGACTTTTCCTCCTGGAGATTTCCGTGAAAAACGGGGGGAAGATTGCGAAAAGGACGCTCAATCCCACTCTTGGCATCAAGGGCGGCATATCAATTCTCGGGACAAGCGGCATAGTGGTCCCCTATTCCAACAAAGCCTACATTAAAACCGTCAAGATTCTTTTGCAGGGCGCAAAAATGGAGGGAATCAGTCATATCGCCCTGTGTACGGGCGGCAGTACTGCAAAAGCCGTTGGAAAAACATATCCTGAGATTCCTGAAATAGGCATAATAAGGATAGGGGACTTCATAAATCCGGCAATAAAATTCGCCTCATCTCTCGGCTTCGACAAGATCACCATCGCCTGCATGCCCGGAAAACTCCTCAAATATGCGGAGGGCCACAAAAACACGCATGCCCATAACGTCAAACAACAGTTCGGCGGTCTTGCGAAGTTCGCGGAAAGCCTTGGATTCAGCGGACAGACTGTTGAAAAAATCAAAGGCTCTGCCACAGTCAGGGAGATACTGGACTTCATCAAACCAGACCCGGCATTGAAGATGGTGAACGAACTTGCCGGAAAAGCACTCGGGAATTTCCTGGACTGGACGGAATCTTCAAATATCGAGGTTGTAGTTTTTGATGCGGATGGAAAAACTGTCGTCAAAAGAAATAAGATTTAACCGCGAAACACGCTATGGTTATTTCTTTACGGCTCCCAACATCACGAGAAAGCGCGAATGAGAGCACTTGTATAAAATTTGCCTGGCATTGCTGTAGCCACGCCACTCTGTTGGCGTACTGTAACTTGAAACAGCGTCAACAGAGTGACGCTGCCACAACTCGTATAATTTGCAGGTGTTTCAAATGAGTAGAAAAATCAATGTGACTGTTGTCGGATGCGGCATATCACCGGAATGCATCTCACCTCACACCAGGGACAAGGTACTGCAGGCCGATGTCATTGCCGGCGGGGAAAGACTGCTGGATTTCTTCCCCGAATTCAAAGGACGGAAGATCGTGATCAAGGCCCGAATACTCGAAGTGATTTCAGAGCTCAAGAAACTGTCAGAACATACACACATCGCCATTCTCGCTTCTGGAGATCCTCTTTTCCATGGGATAGGCTCAAAACTCAGTTCCCACTTCAAGGATTCCGAAATCGAGATCATCCCGAATATTTCCGCGATGCAGTATCTCTTTTCAAAACTCAAGATGTCATGGCATGACGCAAGCCTTTTCACCGTCCACGGCGGAAAGAAAGCCCCCTGCAGGAACATTCTCAATTCAAACAAGGCGGTCGCATATTGCGACGATAAAATCACAGCCTCGAATCTTGCCACAGAACTAGTAAATAAATTCCCCGAATGCGGAAAAAGACAGGCTGTGATTGCCGAAAATCTCGGAATGGACGAGGAGAAAATTTTCAGAGGAACCCTGAAAAATTTAACAAGACAAAAGGTCGGCGGACTCTCAATACTCCTCCTGCCACCAAATGAGGATATCATCGACAGCAGCATCTCGCTCGGTCTTGACGATTCTGAATTCATCCATGAGAACCGCATGATAACGCATTCCGAAGTCAGGACCGTAGTCCTTTCAAAACTCAAAATCGGACCCGGCGCAATGTGGGATATCGGGGCTGGCAGCGGATCGGTCGGAATTGAAGCGGCATCCCTCTGCAGCGATATCACGGTGAAAGCTGTAGAATCTGATGCTGAAAGGTTCAGTCAGCTTCAAAAGAATATTGATGAGTTCGGTGTTTCAAATGTTGAAGCAATCAAGGGCGACGCCTTGGAGCTCATAACAAAACCAACCCCGCGTCCAAGATGTATTTTCATAGGCGGCGGGGGAAAAGACATCAGAAAAATCGCTGAAAAGTCATTTAAAAAGCTCCTTCCCGGCGGCCGACTGGTTGTCACCGCAGTCCTGCTTGAGACAAAAGCCGAGCTTACAAAATGCCTGAAAAAGAATTTCATGGAGGCTGTGAGCATATCTGTCAGCCGCTCTTCAAAACTAGGCTCATCCAGGCTTATGAAATCGGAGAATTCAGTCGATATTTTCGTGTATGGGAAATAGGCGCATGAAAAAATTACTAACTTAAAGAAACATATCCCAATGAGTAAATCACCAAATCACAAAATAGTATTCGCCGGAGCCGGGCCCGGGGCGCCTGATCTGATCACCTTGCGCTGCCTGAAGGCAATACAGGAGGCCGATCTTATCGTTTATGCCGGTTCACTTGTCAATCCTGAGATTTTGAAATATGCAGGGTGCAAATGCAGAATCGTCGACAGCGCAATAATTTCGCTGCGCGAAATTATTAAAATAATGCAAAAAAGCCATAAAGCAGGGAAAAGAGTGGTAAGGCTTCATACCGGCGATCCCGCCATTTACGGGGCAATCGCAGAACAGATGACGGAGCTGGACAAGTTCAAAATTCCTTATGAGGTCATTCCCGGAGTAAGCTCGGTGTTCGCTTCCGCCGCCGCACTTAAGACGGAGCTCACCGCACCGGGCGTATCCCAGACTGTCATTCTTACACGACAGGCCGGAAGAACGCCTGTTCCGCCTGGACAGGAAATTGCGAATCTCGCAAGACACGGCGCGACAATGTGCATCTTCCTGTCCGCAGGAGGCGTGAAAAACCTTACGGATGAACTGGTACGCGGCGGCTATTCCCCCGAAACTCCGGCCCAAGTCGTTTACAGGGCATCATGGAAGGAAGAAAAAATCGTCCGGGGCAATCTTTCAAATATTTCAGGGAAAACAAAAAGGGCCGGCATTGAACGTCAGGCAATGATAATTGTCGGCGACGCCCTCGACAGGAAAAAATGCGGGCAGTCCCTTCTGTATGATGCGGCATTCACACATGGTTATCGAAAAGCCGTTGAAGAACGAAACGGAGAGCCGGAGAATCGGAGAATCGGAGATTTCCAAGGCAAGATAGCCGTTTATGCAATAACCGCAGAGGGAGTTTCGACTGCACAAAAACTCTTGTCGTGCATGAAACACGGGGTTCTTTTCGCTCCTGAAAGATTCAAGAACAGTTCGGTTAAAAATTCCGCTGCGGAATTTTTCAAGGCCGAAGGATTCACAAAGACGCTGGAAGACAATTGGAATAAATACGAGGGGCACATATTCATAATGGCGACAGGAATTGTTGTGAGGAAGATATCAAAACTTGTCGGAGGCAAGACGACGGATCCGGCGGTAGTCGCCTGCGATCAGAAAGGGAACTATGCCGTAAGCCTGCTCAGCGGACACATAGGCGGGGCAAACAGACTTGCGAAGTTCGCAGCCGAAGCCCTGGGCGGACAGTCAGTAATCACGACAGCCACAGATGTCCAGAATCTCATGGCATTCGACGAAATGGCTGCAATTGAAGGATGGAGAGTCGAAAATCCGGAGATGATAAAAACGCTAAACTCGATGCTTCTTGAGGGAAAGAAAATAGGGTTGATGATTCCGGAGAATATCTTCGATAAGCATTATTCATCAAAAAGCAATCTATTCCATATTGCAAGTTCAGGCAAAATAAAGTCTGAAAGATTTCTCGGAGCAGTATCTCTTGGCACAAAGATGAAGTCAACAGACATACCTGTGCTAAGATTTCGTTCGTAGTAGCGCAATTTATTGCGCGTTCTTAAGAACGGCGTATAAATACGCCTACTACAAACAGGAGATAAATGTACAAATATAGACAGTTAGATGAAATTCAAAAACAAGATGTGCTCAACTACCGTAGATTTGCACAGCTTCCACTTCATGAACCTCCCCATTATTTTGATGATGTAAATAAAACATATGTACTTACAGCAGCCAACTTCGAGCATAGAAACATAATGAATACCCCTGAAAGAAGAAAGAGCTTTGAATTCTTGATGTTAAAGGAAATATCCACGATTGGTGATATTTTTGCTTGGTGTGTTCTTCCAAACCATTATCATTTTCTGGCAAAAGTAAATTTAAAAGAATTCTCCATAACTATTGCAAAAATTCATAGGAAAACAGCATTTGAATGGAACAAAGAAGACAAAACGCAGAGAAGAGCAGTATGGTTTAGATATTCTGACAGAAAAATCAGGAACTCGAATCATTTCTGGGCTTCCGTAAACTATATCAACATAAATCCTGTAAAACATCATCAGGTAACAAACGCTATGGATTGGGAAACTTCAAGCATGCACAGCCATATGGAAGAACATGGCAGAGATAAACTGATACAGTTATGGGAAAACTATCCTGTCCTTGACTACGGCAAAGGTTGGGATATATAAACAGTTCGTAGTAGCGCAATTCATTGCGCGTTCTTGATCACCGTCAATTGAAGAACGGCGGATAAAATCGCCTACTACGAACAGAAATAAAACGCGCAATAAATTGCGCTACTACGAACGGAGAAAAATGAAAAAATACATAGTCGGATTGGGATGCAGGCGGGACACCTCCTGCGATGAAATCTCAAAGGCCCTTAAAAAGGCAATGGGAGGAAAAAGCGTCGGTCTTATAGCTACCTGCACTCTCAAATCCAATGAAAAGGGATTACTTGAATACGCCGAGTCCAAAGGCGTAAAAATTGTCTTCTTCACCCCAGAGGAACTGTCTAAGATAGAAGTCCCCTCGCCTTCGGAAAAGGTTAAGAGGCATATCAATTCGGCCAGCGTCTCCGAAGCCGCCGCAATCGCCGCAGGCGGAATGATAATTTCTCCCAAATCAATCCACGCCGGAAAAATAACAATAGCCATAGCGGAAGCCATTCCTTCAACAGGAACCCTTACGGCGATCGGAATTGGCTCAGGGGCAAATGACCAGATAACGGAAAAGGCGAAATCCGCAATCCGAGCTTCCGACACTGTCGCCGGTTATGGAAAATACCTTGAACAAATTCCGTCACTCATCGGGAAGAAGAAGAAAATAGCCACCGGAATGACCCGTGAAATCCAAAGATGCAGCATGGCTCTTGACGAAGCCGCTTCGGGCAAGAACGTGTCAGTCGTATGTTCCGGAGATGCCGGGATATATGGCATGTCAGGGCTTCTCTTTGAACTTGCAGAACAGGAAAAATACAAAGGCGTGAGGATAGAAACGGTTCCCGGGATAACTGCGGCCGTATCTGCGGCATCCTCTCTCGGCGCACCGCTCATGAACGACTTCGCAGTAATCAGCCTGTCCGATCTGCTGACCCCGAAAAAGACAATTATCAGGAGAATTAAGCTCCTTGCCGAAGCCGACATGGTCTGCGCAATCTACAATCCCAGGAGTCATACCAGGAAAGATTTGCTTGCGTACGCAATCAAATCTATTAAGAAATCCAGGGGTGGTGATACAAAATTTGGAATTGTAAAAAACGCAGGCAGATCCAATGAGCTAACCATCTGCGGAACCATCGATCATTTCCCGGAAGAATTCGTAGACATGTCAACCCTTGTGATTATCGGAAATTCACAGACCGTTTTACGGGGAGGCAGGCTCTATACACTGAGAGGTTATAAATTCAATCATTGATAATTATCAACGATATTCAGGAACATCTTAATCAGAGTTTTCTTTTTTTACTGAAGGAGGATTGATTATGTTATCCTTCCAGTTTCCTCCTCTGAATCCTTCTAAATGTCCATCAGAATAAAGGATGTTTCCATATTTCTTATGATTACGATTGCTAGCAAAAAAATCAAAAATCAAAACAATTTTTATATCTCCCGTATCCACAGCTACACCCATTTATTCTACCGATTATAACCTCAATGTTCCGAATGGAGTCATAGATTAATCAAATCAATGTTTTAATATGGGCAAGAAATTTCTTAGTTTCAGATATGAGAGGTTTGACTTGGGCTTCTTCGAACTTTACAAAGTCAATATAATCCCCTTCCTGCCTCTTCTCGAAAAGGTCATTATATAGCTGGGCCAGCTCCTTGGGGACTTTTTCTGTCTTAACAAAATGGAGATTGAACAGTGAACGTACGCCTGTATGCTTGCTTGAGGACATGTTGTTCTTTGCCAGCAGAGCGGTAACTGCATAGAAACAGGAGTAATAAAGGCGGTTCACACAGGTATTCCATTTTGAATTATCGGCAAGCAATTGGGCTTCCTCTAATGCTTCCTTTGCCCTGTCGAACCTGTATTTCACAAGCTCCTTATTCATACCCTCACCCCGTCCCTAAGAACATTCTTGTAGAACGGAAGCGACTTATATTTCTTGCTGTTCCATTCCTTCCGGTTCCTGACTATGGATGAAAGAACTTCCCCGGTTGTCCACTCGACCTCATAAATCTTATGTCTTATTTTGTCAGTAAGAATACTCGAATTATCATCAATAAGTATTAGGAAATCCCAGTCAGAACCAGTTGTGCTTGTTTTTCGCGCCCTTGAGCCATATAGGATAATATCGGCCTTCGGGGTTACCTCAAGCACTTTCCTTTTAACTTCTTTTAATAAATAGATTCTATTCATGACAACACAACATCCTTACATTTCTTAAGATACATAATATAATCATATTTTTCAACATCTTTGAAAGAATAGATGCCCGTGATATTTTAAGATGAAAATCAACCAGGCAGTTTTATGACAAGAAATTTCCATGTTTTCTGCATTGCAGGGACAAATTCCGGGGTCGGAAAGACGACAATCACGCTCGGACTTCTGAGGGCGTTGAAGCGGCGTGGCCTCAAGGTTGCACCGTTCAAGTGCGGACCGGACTACATTGACACCGCCTTCCACAAGGCCGCCTGCGGAGCACCATCAAGGAATCTCGATACCTGGATGGACAACGATATCGGTTACACTTTTGCCAAAGGAATAATCAATACAGACTGTGCGGTAATCGAAGGCGTGATGGGGATGTTTGACGGCGCAAAGGCCGGAAAACTCGAAGGTAGCACTGCGGATGTCGCACTAAAGCTGGATGTGCCTGTATTGCTTGCTGTAAATGCACGTGGAATGGCAGGAAGCATCGCACCGATCGTCAAGGGTTACACCGAGTTCAATAAAGAAATAAAGATAATCGGCGTAATTGCAAACAATGTGTCGTCAGACCAGCACGCCTCGATACTGAAGGAATCCCTGAAATCTTCAAGGCTCCCTCCCCTGCTCGGCTGGCTTCCGCGCGATGAAAAACTGAAGCTCCCTGAACGTCATCTCGGCCTTGTCCCGGTTTTCGAGAACAGGAAGACGCAGAAATGGTTCGACAGGCTGGCAGACATCTGCGAGAAGAATGTCGACATCGGAAAAATATTAAAGTCGTCAGTCGTCAGTCGTCCGTTGACAGTTGTTAAATCCAGTAAGAAGATAAATATTTCTTGTTCTTCCACTTCGCCGATTCACCGGTTCGCCGATTCACCGGTTCGTTCCCCAAAAATCGCAATCGCCTACGACGATGCTTTTAACTTCTATTATGAGGATAATTTTGATGCGTTAAGAAATGCCGGATTCGAAATTGTCTTCTTCTCCCCGTTGAAAGACAAAGCAATTCCAGCAGGAATAAAATTACTTTATATAGGCGGAGGATTCCCTGAAGTGTTTGCAAAGAGACTTTCAGCAAATAAATCAATGCTGAAGTCCGTTGCGGATTTCGCAAAAGCTGGCGGACACGTCTTTGCCGAATGCGGCGGATTCATGTACCTGTCCGAGAATATTTTCTGCGGATGCAGAAAATATAATATGTGCGGAGTCATTCCGTGCAATATAAAAATGGGCTCGAAGCTTCACAGTCTTGGTTACAGGGAAACAAGGTTGAAACACGCCAGTTTTCTCGGCAAAAAAGGGACGGTCTTACGCGGACATGAATTTCACTGGTCTTCAGCGGAATTCACTTCAAAGAATATAACTCCGGCATTTGAAGTCAGGGGAACGCGCAAGGGTTCAAAATGGACACCGACTGGAATTAAAATAAACAACATAATCGCCAGCTATATTCATGTGCATTTCTTGTCAAATCCTGCAATTGCAGTCAATTTCCACTCTGCACTTAATAAATGACGGAGAGGTGTCGTTCCAAATCCGAGATGGCGCAAACGCTGTGGGTATTTTTATATTTGAATTCACCGCGTTCCTTGAGGTACGCGGTATTTTTCAAGGAGATTCCGCCTGACCGGTCGATGAACTGCCCCCACCAACCAGCGCTCGGCTCATATGGACAATCCGCAGCATTTGCCTGCCACGCATCTGGAAACAATCTAAGAAAAAACGGAATGTTGTTGAGCCAACTGGCGCATTGAACCTTCCTGACATCGGGCCTTTCCACCCGCGCTTTGGCGACAAGTTCGCTGAGCCTTGCCGCCAGCTCGTTGCCGTGGTCAGAGGGTGAATCGGGGGCAAAATAATTCCTGAAGTGCAAAGTAAGCAGCTCCCCGCTGTCCGGCGGCTCGAAGTATTCATGATGAAACTCGTACATGAACCCGGCAAAACTTCGCGATATATCTTTCCTCGCATTTTCCAGGTCTTTCTTCATCCTCGGCTCGAAATTCACCATAAATGCCGCTACGTCATATCCCGGCAGCTTCTCCAGAAATGCATTCCATTCCGCATTTTCCCGAACCGATATTTCCTTGCCGAAAAACGCGCTGAAACAATACAGGTCAGTCCACGAGTTCACTGATGTTTTAAGATCGTGTCCATGCTCCGCACCCTTTTCTGCGGCATACCACAATTCCAGCCCCGTCAATTCTGTGAGCGACTCGCGGTATTCGGACAAAGACATCACCATATTCCACATTTTAACAACTCCAGAAAAAAATATTTTCCCCATCCAGATGTATTTGCAAAGGCATCCCCGATGAGGCGTATAGCGGGTTGATGTCGAGCGGAATGTCTTTTGCTTCTCCGCCGGGACTGACGACTTTCAGCTCCGTGATTTTTCCATCTGTTACAGAAGCTGAGACCGCAATTCCGCCCGGAACACGCAAGTCTCGAAAACTCAAATCTTTCCACTCACCATCCATCCCCCACAGAAGCCTGAGCTCCCCGGACGGCCCCACATTGACCAAGGTGGCGATCATTGCCCAAATGAACAGGCCATGAGGGGTCGAATACCAGTAACCTATAGGATAACCATCAAGCCTGATTTTTTCTGGCAGTGCTCCAAGACTACTGGCGAATTTTGTCTGATGCAGGAGCGCGTTAAAAGCCTTTTCCGGGTCTTTCATGTTCGCCAGACAAATCGCAGCTCTAGATGCTATCCATGGCCAGTCACGGTAAAACTCGGATGGCTGTTCGAAATTATAACCCCAATGCGTCTGACACAACTCAAGTACATTATAAATGTTTGATCTGTCAATTCCCTCAGGCAAATTAAATAAAAAGTAATCCAAATGAAGGCCAGTACTGTACCAGGCGCCCGGAAACGGCTGCAGAAAACCATTTTCGTAATTTTGCATCAATCCCCTGTAAAGTTTTCTGGATACCTCATTCAAATCATCATCGCCAAAAATCTCTGCCGCACCTGCAAAAGCCCTTGTAAAAACAATACTGGTAAATGAATCGTTTTTAACATCGGTAGCCGATTCGTTCGCGGCCATGCAAGGCGCTATTTCCGCCAGTTCACCTTTATCAACAATGAATTCCCTGGAGAATCTTAAAAGGTCTTTAAGAATATTTTTCTTTTCCGCGGAAAGCGTTCCCGTGTATTTCCACTGCCAATAGAAAGCCAACGCAATAAAGCCTGCCATACAGGGCTTCAGGTGAAGCAGATAGTCCTTGATATTATTGCCTTTATGTTCGCCGAAACAGGTTGTCCAGCCGGAGAAAGCGGCACCAGACAAACCGAACTCTACTGCAGCTTTTAAGGCTTTTTCGTATTGCATTACATAGTAGTCAAGATGTTTGTCTGCATAGTGGGCATTGTTGGTAAGGAGTAACGATTGATGCAAATACCACGCATCACATGGTACATATGTGCCCCCACCCCAAAGGTTGGACAACATGCCCACCGTGATTCCACCGTTTTCAGGATGCAGATGCGCCCTCACAATATAGCGGCAAAGATTGTAAATATGCTCGAATTCCTTGTCGGGAATACTGATATTGGATGTCTCAGAATATTTTTCCCAGGCGTTGATATGCGCCGCCTTGACTTTTTCAAACCCCATCTTAGAGAAGGTTGAAATAAGCACTTGCGTTTTTTCCTTGAACTCTGTCGTTTCCGTGGAATCAGAGACTGCGAGATATCTGGTTACTGCCCATCCATCTCTTACATTTTTGAATATAAACCCTTTTGTCCATGCCCAATTGGTAATCGAATCACCAGGCTTATCACAATACATAGCCCCATATCCATTGATCTCCCCTATTCTATATGAAAACCCCATACTGTTCAGCGTAAAAGTTTCCTCTACTGAGAATTCCGGTTCTGTTCGAAGACCAACAGCACTTGCCATTGAGTCCGGCTTAAACAGGAGCAAAGTCAAATCCACGTCGCGGTTTTCGGGAACTTTGATAAATTTATACCGCTCTACCAGCACGCTCTCATCATTGAGAAAAGATTCCAGAAGCAATTCACAACCGCCGAAACTCATAATTTTTGTCGACAGCGTTGCCCGTTTCGGATCGAATTCCTGACAGAAATTTTTAGGCTCACAAACTTCGCCGTTCATGATAATCTGATACCCGCAGGCGACAACGCTTTGAATGCCCTTTGTCGGTGTCTTCCAGGCATTGGCGACCTTGTACCACCCGCATGGTGTTCCCTGATGCGGTTCAAAATGCGAATGCCCATTGATCGCTCCGAACATGCTCCCGGAATAATCGACAAGAACCGCATCCTTCCCGTTGGATAACAACATCGGGTAATAGCGCTTTTCAGAAAATGGCGTGGCCTGCATTGATTCTCTCCTTTACCGTGTTTTTGTGCCTTCAGCAAGCAATAATCATCGTAACTCCAACGTCCCCCAGCTGCTTGTGATTTTGTTTGGCGATGAAATCCCGGTCCAGGTTACTGTCTTTCCAGAAACAATTCCGCCGAGCCCGTTGGAATAGGCAATCTGCATCTCAAATCCGAAAAGGTAACCCTCAACCAAGGGGATCTGCAGTGATTTCAGGTCGATGCGCACCTCCATGGTATAACCGCCCGCAGCCATTTTCTTTGTCGCGCTCTTCACCTCTGCGGGAATTTCCTTGCGCCTGGGATTGAGCAGATAGCTGTTGCCGTTGACGCCAATGAGATACTGATAATCGTCAAAGTGATAGACACCGCGCTTGCAGTTTAACACATCGAGGAAAATTTCGACGTCATCTCCCTGGCAGACCTTGAGACCGTTGTTATTGTTGAAAAATACGGCATCCTCCACCTGTATGGCAAAATACAATGCATCATCATCATGACATGTCGCAAACCGAACATTTTCACCGATCGGTTGAAACTGATAGCCGCTCCACTCGCCGAGATCCCCGTCGATTGTCAAAGCACTGCTGCATTTTTGCGCCAGGACGTGCTTTTTTGCAGGCAACGTCGGCTTGGACGCCTGATAGGCGATGTTTTCATCGGTTGCTTCTTTCCGTTTATCGGCGTTTCCAGTTTGCGACATTTCATCCGTCACCAGATTCATGTACCGCTGCCAGTATTTTTTCCGCGCCTGTTCAGCCGGTGTAGCATCCGCGCTCACTGCGGCTGTTTTCGCTATCTGTGATTGCAGTGTCGCCCACTTGAAATCCAGCGAGTACTTGTTTACCTTTTTTGCTATTGCATATTGATCGTTGGCTGCCATCAAAACGGCAACATCGGCAAGCGCTGATTCTGTTTTTTGGAGCGCAGCGGCATCACCGGGCGGCAAACTGGCGACAACGTGCGATAACTTCGCCTGCAGTGCGCGGTTGGCGGCATCAGCATTCGGATAGGCAAAAGGCAATCCATCAAGTTTGTACAATGCCGCCCGTCCCGGCTGCAAGTACACCGGCAGCACGGTCATCCCGTCAACGTGCTGAACTGGCAATGAAATCCCCGGCAGGCTGACATCCTCTGCGGTGTAATTCCCGTGAATGAATATCTTTTCATCTATGGGCGCATTCTCCTTTGATGATTGATTGATTGCGAGGAGATAGTTGCCCGCATTGCCCTGGCGCAAAATGCAGCGCAGCGGCACATCGGGGTTCCACCAGGCAACCGGTGCTGAAAATCCGTCCAGCACATCATAGAATTCCCGCCCGAAATCCAATCCGTCCGACGTTACAAATATCCGGCCTTTCCCGTATTCCGTAGTGATAACCTTTGAGGGGACTTTCAGAAATGACAGTTTTCCAACCGATGTTTCACCGCTTGAACGGAATCGATCAGCCGTCCCGCCGAAAGACCATTGCTGTGTATTGTTTCCAAGATAGGTAGCAGTTACCCCCGGGAAAAGTGTGTTCATTATTTTACCGTCATCCATACCGATTTCATTGTATATTCCACACGGGCCAAGCGCGATGACAACACCGCCGGACTTGATATATCCAAGTATTTTTTCATTCATTTCCGGCGGCAGATGCACCGCATACGGGAGAATAATTATTCTATAGTTGTTCAATGCATCCATATTTTCCAGAATAGCTTTTTCGAACACATGGCAATAGTGATAACCGCGGTCGAAAAGAGATTCGTGCAGTTTTTCGGACACGATTTTTACGCTGTCGACGGGCATCACGCAGTACATGGAAGTCGTCGGATAAAATACGCCAATCTGGGGCGGCATGACCTCAGTT